>JAKECL010000222.1 GCA_030460725.1 Propionibacterium sp. | reverse complement strand
GGGTCCCGGCCCACCCCACACGTCACTCGAGGCCGAGCTGTCCGAACTCGGTGACCGCCTTGTCCCACGAGGTGGCTGCATCATCCGTCTTGTCGACGTCCACGCGGGTCATCGCATCTGTCACGACGGTCGTGATCGCGAAGAAGTTGGGACCCTTGTGGGGCTGGACGGTGACCGCCTTCGCCCTCTCGGAGTAGATCTTGCCGACAGGAGCGTTGTTGAAGAACTCGTTGGTGTAGTCCAGGAGTTCAGGGCTGTCGAGGGCCTCGACCTGGGAGGGGAAGGTGCCCTTGGCCTTGAAGGCCTTGATCTGCTGCTCGGGAGCAGTCAGCCACGCGGCCAGTTCCTTGGCCTCCTCGGGATGGGCACCCTGGGCGGGCACCGTCAGGTAGGAACCGCCCCAGTTGCCGCCACCCCCGGGGAAGACGGGTGCGACGTCCCAGCCGGTGACCCCGGTGGCGTTGCCCTCGATGACACCCAGCATCCACGGCGGGCAGAGCATGGTGGCAAAGCCGTCCTTCTGGAATGCGTTGACCCAGTCCTCTGACCACTGGGAGAGATGGGCGGAGAGGTTGTCGTCGACGGAGGCCTGGAGGACCGTGTCGTAGACACCCTTGATCTCCGTGTTGTCCTTCAACGGGATGACGGTGTTGTCGTCCTTCTCGAAGGGATTCTTCACCTGGTTGATCATGCCCTGGTAGGTGGCGGTGGCACCGTCGAACCACGGGATCCCCGCCTTGGCGACGAAGTCCTTGCCGACATCGAAGTACTTGTCCCATCCGCCCTCCAGGAGGGCGGCGACCTCGTCGCGGTCGGTGGGCAGGCCGGCCTTGGCGAAGAGGTCCGCGCGGTAACAGATGGCCTCGGGGCCGATGTCGGTGCCGTAGCCGATGAGCTTCCCGTCCACCGTGGCGGCGGCGCTCTTCCAGTCCAGCCACCGCCCGTCGGTCTCGGTGGAGGTGAGGTCGGTGAACTTGTCGGGGTACTGGGCCAGTTCCGGCAGCCAGTCGACCTCGATGGCCTCGATGTCGGAGAGGCCCGATCCTGCGGCCAGGCGGGTGTTCATGTTGTCACGTGCCTCGTTGGAGGTGGCGGCCTTCTTGCCCACGACCTTGATGCCCGGATGGGAATCCATGTACTCCTGGAACAGGTCGTCGTAGCCGAACTCGTTGAAGGTGGCGACGGTCAGGGTGATGTCACCGCCGGCGGAGCCGGACTGGTCCCCTGACGCACCGGACTCACCGGAGCCGGACGAGCAGGCTCCGAGCACCAGGGCGCTGACGGCGGCGACGCCGACGGCTCCTGTGATCGTTCTGGTTTTCACAACTGCTCCTTCATGTGTGGGATCACTGGGCGGGAGTCCGCTGCACCGCGGAGCTGCTCACCCCGAACCCCGCTGCGAGAGCGCTCTCATATCTGGCGTCACTGCCAGAGAGCGCTCTCAAGTGGGTGTCTCCATGGTGTCACATCCGCCGTGCGGTGTCACAGGCACCATGACACGATTCGGTAACGACACCCGCTCATCGAAGAACAGCAGGAGGATCCGTGGAAGACTCCCCCGTCGACATCCCCGGCATCGGCACTCTGGCGACGCTGCCGGCACTGGACCACCTGGACCTGGTCGCACCCCCGGTCGCCCGCGCCCTGCAGAACCTGGCCGCACACGATCCCGAGGTGGTCGGCCGGGCCCGGGTGGCTTCCATCGACCCGGCACTGGCCGACACCCAGGTCCTCACCCGCACGTTCGACATGGACCCGGCCCTGTCCTCCAACTGCATCCTCGTTGCGGGCAGCCGCTCCGGCACGGAGCGCGTCGCGGCCTGCCTGGTGCGCGCCACGACCGATGTCGACGTCAACCATGTCGTGAGAAAGGTCCTGGACGTCCGCAAAGCCTCCTTCTGGCCCCAGGACAGGGCGGTCGAGGCCTCCGGGATGGAGTACGGAGGGATCACACCCGTCGGGATCCCGGCCCGGTGGCGCATCCTCCTGGACGAGCGTGTGGTCGTGGGATGGTCCTGCATCGGGTCGGGCCTGCGCCGCTCGAAACTCTTCGTCACCGGCGACCTGCTCACGCTCCTCCCCGGCGCGCAGGTCGTGGAGGGACTCGCTCAGCCGGGCCCCTCTGCCTGAAGCCCCTCCCGCACCCGCACGGCAGCGGCTCACCGGTCCGGCGCAGGGCGCCCGATGGCCCCCCTCAGTGCCCCACGGGCACGACCTGCTTGGCCCAGGCCAGCGACAGGTCGGACAGGGCCCGAGGGTTCTCCCCCGCCCCGAAACGGGCGCCGGGGACCACCTCGACCCGCGACCCCTCAGGGAGGCGGCGGAAGTTCTCCTGGCTCATCTCCACCAGTCCGACCTGCCGGTCGTCCTCGTCGTGGATGACGAGGACGGGGACGTCCAACCCGTCGAGCACCCGGTGCGTGTCGACCATGGACAGGTCCACCAGCGTCTGCTTGGAGATCGTGAAGTTCCGCCGTGTTCCCGGGGAGTCGTCGGGAATCGTCGTGACCCCGTGGACCTCGAGGTCATCGAGCTGGTCAGGGGCGAAGATCGCATCCCAGTCGAAGGACATGGGACCCGTGACGGCACCTGAGAGCACCATGGTCCCCGCCGCGCGGGGCCGGGCCAGAAGAGCCGTGACGGCTCCGAAGGAGTGACCGTGGACGACCTGACGCGGGAATCCTTGGTCCGCGAGCCATCCCGAGGCGGCGCGCAGATCCTCCACCTGGTGTTCCGAGGTGATGATGTCGTCATCGGAGTCCCCGTGCCCGGAGTAGTCGAACTCCAAGGTGGCGTAGCCGGCTGCCCGGTAGACGCGGGCCAGACGGTCGAAGTGTTCCCCGGAATGGCGGTTCGCCAGGAAGGAGTGGGAGAAGACGACAGCTGCGTCCAGGGCGTCGACAGGGTTGATGAAGGTCCCCGCAAGCGTCAGCCCGCGGGGGGTCTGGATCCGGACCTCACTCACGCCTCCAACCTAGTGGGTGGGCGCCGACTACGGCAGGGGGCATCCCGGAGTGTGCGCGAAGGTGAACGACCCGGGGGCAGCGAATCGGCCCCCTGCCCCCGGGACAGCCGCGGCCGAGCGAGCGACAATGGGGACATGGACATCCACCCCCCGGCAGCTCACCGGCCCGAAGACCCGATCCCGTCCGCGGACGCGGAGCTCCGCGAGGAGGAGGTCGCCTACTCCGGCGACGAGGCCGTCCCACCCGATGAGCAGGCTGTCGAGCTCTTCTGGGAGGAGGCGCGCAAGGCGAGCGGGCTCACGCGTCTCGACGTTGTCATCGGATCGAGTCCGGAGGCGCTCGTCCAGCCACCGGCGTGGCAGTTCGGATGGACGGCGCACCAGGCGACGGAACTGGTCGACCTGGTCCTCTCCGGCGCGAAGACGGCCACCGCGGGCCCCCTCTCCGACTACCGCGAGGAGGACGAGCCCCTGCCCGAGGTCGGGGAGCTCGGCATCGTCTGTGACGGTGCGGGCCGACCTCGTGCGCTGGTGCGCACCGATGCGGTGGCCGTCGTCCCCTTCGACGAGGTCGACGAGGTCCACGCCGCGGCCGAGGGTGAGGGCGACCTGTCCCTCGACTTCTGGCGGCGCGCCCATGTGACCATGCTCCCCGGTCACCAAGGACGCGACATCGACCAGCCGTGGCCCCAGGACGTCCCGTGGCCCAGCGACGAGATGGTCCTGGAGCGCCTGACCTGCGTGCACCCCCGACCCCGCCGATCCCTGCGTGAGGTGCTGGACGCCTGAGCGCGCGCCGCGACACGGGCGAGGGCTGCCCACGCCCGGTAGTCTGGGACGAACGAGGGAGAGGCACCACACATGGGCATGAAGACCGGAATCATCCTGGGACTGGGCGTCGGCTATGTCCTGGGGGCACGCGCGGGACGGGAACGCTACGAGTCCATCCGTTCCGCGGCCTCGCGCATCCGCAGCACCCCGGTGGTGGCGCGTCCTCTGGACTCCTTGGGGGACAGGGTCTCCGATGCGGTGCGGTCCCAGGGCGAGAAGGTCACGGACCGAGTCGCCGATGTGGTCAAGGAGCGCCTGTTCGGGACCTCGGCAGGTCGCGGGGAGTACGTGGACGTGGAGATCGAGGTCGAGGAACCCCGGAGCCACCCGATCCCACGCTGAGTCGACCCCGAAGTTGCGGCGTCCCGAAACCGATCCTTCGGGACTGCTCGTGGACACCTCCTCCAGGCGGTGCCACCGTGGAGGACGTGTCCCAGAACGACCAGACCCCCGGTACGTCCACCCCCGCCACCCGGGGTGGGGCGC
>JAKECL010000221.1 GCA_030460725.1 Propionibacterium sp. | reverse complement strand
TGGCGCGGTCGCACTCCCAGAGCCCGGACGCCGCGGCCGTGCTCGCCTACATCGGCCAGGGACGCGGGCTGGTCGAGGCCCTGGCCGACTTCTCGCTGGCGTACGCGGACAAGTCGCTGGAGGACTACGAGGCGGTGCGCACCGCAGCCCGGGAGGGACGCATCGAGGTCGCACCGGATGCTTCGCGCTGAGGTGTGTGCCGGGGGCGCACCCGGGGAGCTCGGCGCCTCCCGGTGACGGTCGCCTCGCGTCGGGAGGGCCGAGGGACGGAGGGAGGACGTCGGACTGAGGCAAGGCTTGTATTGTCTGCGCATGGACGCAGATTCGACGACGGGCCACCCCGGACCCGGTGACCTGGACGATGAGCACATCGCCTTGGCGACAGAGGTCTTCACCCTCCTCTCCGACGAGACCCGGGTGCGCCTCATCCTCGCCCTCGAGAACGGCGAGATGACGGTCGGAGCACTCGCGAAGTGTGCGGGCAGAGCACCCACCGCCGTGTCCCAGCACCTCGCGAAGCTGCGCTGGGCGCGGGTGGTCGCCACCCGGCAGGAGGGCACCCGCGTCCACTACCGGCTCGTCGACGAGCATGCCCGCACCCTCATCCACCAGGCCCTCCTCCAGGCCGAGCACATGGTCGACGGAGTGCCCGCCCACCACCGGCGGGGAGGGGCACAGGTGGTGCGCGTGCTCCGGGCAGACAGTCGTGGACCCGCCGACGTGGCCGCCCTCGTACCGGCGCACGACGGACGAGAAGGGGCATCCTCATGGGCGTGACGCCGACACAGGGTTCCTCCCCCCGGCCCGTGCCCGGGGAGTCGGGCAGCACCACGGTCGGGAAGGTGGAGTCGACCTCCACCCACCGGCCGGGTACCGCAGTGGGCCCCGGTGACGGACCCGGCCTGTGGCAGCGCATCGACCGCTCGGACCTGGCGCGCGCGCTCTCGGTGGCTGCCTGCGCGGTGGCCGTCGGCGTGGCCCGCCTCCTGGGTGCCTCGTCCTGGGTGCTGGCACCCGTCTCCGTGGTGGCCCTCGTCGCCGGGTGCTGGCCGATCATCGTCGAGGCCTGGGAGGACGTGAAGGCCCGACGGATGAGCATGGAGCTGTCCATGCTCATCGCCATTGCCGCCGCTGCCGCGATCGGGGAGTGGACGACGGCCCTGGTCATCACCACCTTCGTCCTGGCTGCGGAGATCCTGGAGGACCTCTCCATGGACCGGGGCCGTGACGCACTGTCCGACCTCATGTCCTTCCTGCCTGCGATGGTGCGTGTGCGCAGGGGGACCACCCAGGTGGAGATCCCCCTGGCCGAGGTCCGACCGGGAATGGTCGTCGTGGTGGAGCCGGGTTCCCGCATCCCCGTGGACGGTACGGTGCTCGCCGGCTCGGCCAGCCTCGACCAGTCCCGACTGACCGGGGAGTCCCTGCCGGTGGACGTGCAGGTCGGGGACTCGGTGCTGGCCGGCTCCATCGCGCTGGCCGGCGCCCTGGAGGTCACGACCCGACGCGCGGGCGAGGACTCCACCTTCGGTCAGATCGTCGCCACTGTCAGGGAGGCCCAGGAGTCGCGGGCCCCGGTCCAGCGCCTCGCGGACCGTCTGGCAGGGATCCTGGTGTTCATCGCCCTGGGCGCCGCCCTCATGACATTCCTGGTCACCCGCGATGCGCGTGCGACGATCTCGGTGGTCATCGTCGCCGGCGCCTGCGGGATCGCTGCGGGCACGCCACTGGCGATCCTCGCCTCCATCGCGCGCGCGGCACGTGCCGGGGCATTCGTCCGCGACGGCACCCACCTGGAAGTGCTCTCCGGCGTGGACACGGTGGTCCTGGACAAGACCGGCACCCTCACGCTCGGGCAGGCCCGGGTGGTCGGCGTCCGCCCTGCGCCGGGGGTCGACGAGGGCGACCTGCTCGCCCTGGCGGCGGGTGCGGAATGGCACTCGGAGCATCCTGTGGGCCGCGCGCTCACCACCCTGGCCGAGGAACGCGGGGTTGCCGTCCCCGTGCCGGGGAGCGCGGAACACGTGCCCGGGATGGGTGTGACGGCACGGGTCGGGAGCCGCGAGGTGCGCGTGGGCAGTGTGCGGCTGGTGCCGGACGCGCCCCAGGAGTCGGGTCCGGTGGGGGCCGGTCCGGTGCACGTCGCGGTGGACGGGGAGTGGGCGGGCACCCTGGGGGTGGCCGACCAGCTGCGGGAAGGTGCCGAGCGCTGCGTGTCCGACCTGCGTTCCCTGGGGTTGAGGGTGCTCATGCTCACCGGCGACACCGAGCAGACGGCGCAGACGATCGCGCGTGACGTCGGCATCAGTGAGGTCCACGCCGGGCTCCTGCCGGCGGACAAGCATGCTGTGGTGGGCCGGGAACGTGCCTCCGGGCACGTCGTGGCCATGGTCGGGGACGGTGTCAACGACGCCCCGGCGCTCGCAGCCGCGGACGTGGGCATCGCGATCGGATCGGGGACGGATGTGGCCCGTGAGAGTGCGGATGTCGTCCTCATCAGCTCCGACCTGGGAGACCTGGTCACCCTGGTGCGCACCGCCCGCAGGGCCCGGCGCACGATCATGGTGAACTTCGTGGGCACCCTGGTGGTCGACGCGATCGGGATGACACTCGCCGCCTTCGGGGTGCTGGGCCCGGTGGCCGCCGCGGTCGTGCACGTCGGCTCCGAGTCCGCGTTCATCCTCAACTCCGCGCGCCTGATCCCCGGTCGCGCCCGACGCTGATGGCTGGAATGCTCATGTGAGGGTCGGTCCCCACAGGGAAGGACACTCCCATGACGCACTCCGTGCACCCGCGACTGCGACTCCGAAGCCATGGTCCCGGCCGTGACGACGACCGTGACCATGACCGTGACCATGACCGGGACAGGCGCCGGGACGACCACCGTGTCGGACCGGTGGGCCACCACTTCACCCGGCTCGTGACCCGTGTGGCACTCGGCTCGATGCTGGTGTTCGCCGGTACCGGTCACCTCACATGGGCGCGCGAGGAGTTCCGGGCGCAGGTCCCCGACTCCGTACCCCTCGATGCGGACATGACCGTGCTCGTCTCGGGTGTCGTCGAGATCGCGCTGGGGTCCGCCCTCGTTGCCGTCCCCCGACGTCACCGCCGCCACGTGGGCCGACTCGCAGCCTTCTTCTTCGTGGGGGTGTTCCCCGGCAACGTCTCCCAGTTCCTGCACGCCCGTGACGGCTTCGGCCTGGACACGGACGCCAGGCGCTTCGCGCGTCTCCTCCTCCAGCCCGTCCTGGTCTGGTCGGCCCTGTACGCCAGCCGCGACTGAAGCGGACCCCTTCGTCCTCGATTCCGTGGGATGCCCTCGCGGAGTGGACTTGGTGAAGTCCATACTCGGTGGAGGAGGATTCCATACCGAGGGGAGCGTGTCCACATGCCGCAGATCTCCGCACTGGTCCGTTCCGTGCCGCCCTCGGGGATCAGGCGCATCTTCGAGCTCTCGGCCACCATGGACGATGCCATCAAGCTGTCCGTGGGGGAGCCCCGGTGGGAGGTGTTCCCCCACATCCGCGAGGCGGCAGCTGCGGCCTGGATGGACGACTTCACCGGGTACACCCACAACTCCGGGATCCTGCCCCTGAGGGAGGCCATCGTCGACAAGTTGGCGCGCGCCAACGGCTACGTGGCGGACGTGGAACGTGTGCACGTGACAGCAGGTGGGTCCCAGGCCCTGCACCTGGCGATGGTGGTGACCCTGTCCCCGGGGGAGGAAGTCCTCATCCCCGACCCCGGATACTCGACCTTCGCCATGGCGCCGAGGCTGGTGGGGGCGGTGCCCGTGCCCTACCCGTTGAGGGCCCGCGACAGTTTCATGCCCGACATCGATGCCCTGGAGGCCCTGGTCACCCCACGAACCCGCGCAATCGTGGTCAACAGCCCCTCCAACCCACTGGGAGTGGTCTACCCGCGCGCAGTCATGCAGGCTCTGGTTGACTTCGCCGCCCGTCGCGACCTGTGGGTCATCAGCGACGAGGTCTACGAGGCACTCACCTACGACCCGGGTTTCACCAGTGCCGCCGCCCTGGACCCCGATCGCGTCATCGGCGTGTACTCCCTGTCCAAGACCTATGCGCTCACGGGTGGCCGCATCGGGTACCTGACGACGCCTGCGGGTCTGGCCGAGCGGGTGCGGGCCGCACAGGAGACGATCGCCAGCTGTGTCAACGCCCCCGCCCAGGTCGCCGCGCTCGCGGCCCTGACGGGGCCGCAGGACATGGTCGCCGAGTCGCGTGCCCACTACCTCGCCAACCGCGCTGCGGCGTCCGCGCTGCGGA
>JAKECL010000220.1 GCA_030460725.1 Propionibacterium sp. | reverse complement strand
GCGGATGACGCCACCTCGCGCTCTACGCACGCACGCCCACACGGGCGATCAGTCCCCGACGACGCCCCGGGAGGCCGCCAGGACATCTCCCAGCGTCTGCCAGGCCTCGACGTCGACATCCCTGAACTGTGCGCCCAGGCCGTGTTCGGTGCTGGTCACCACGGCGTAGAGACCGATCGTGTCCAGGTCCAGGTCACCGGCCAGTGTGAGGTCCTCGCGGGCCAGGGCGGGGTCCAGGGAGGTCTCCGCGAGGACCGCCGACATGACGACCTCGTCGGTGGTGACGGTGTGCCCGCCCTCCGGGGCCGACTCCCCCCGCTCCCCGAGCCCGGGAGTGGCGTGCGAACCGTGGTCCGACACCTGGGGGCTTCCGCCCTCGTCCCCGCCTTCATCCCCGGTCCCGTCGCTGGCCTCGGATCGAACGGTGGCGTCGCCCTCGTCCTGGCTCTGCCCGAGGGCGGCCTGGAGGTCGATTCCAAGGAGGTCAGCGATGGTACCCATGGGGCTAGGGTAGCCGGGCTCAGCCCACCCGGTGCAGCCAGCGCACGGGGGCACCGGCACCGGCGTAGCGGAAGGGTTCGAGCTCCTCGTCCCAGGCCTGGCCGAGTGCCAGGTCGAGCATCTCCCGCAGGGACGCCTCGTCGGTTGCGCCCTCCAGGGCGGCGCGCACACGGTCCTCTGGTACCACCGTGTTGCCGACGGTGTCCATCTGGGCGTGGAAGATGCCCAGAGAGGGCGTGTGGGACCAGCGTCCGCCGTCGGACTGGCCCGTGGCTTCCTCCGTCACCTCGTAGCGCAGGTGCTCCCAGCCGCGCAGGGCCGAGGCCAGTCGCGCGCCCGAGCCTGCAGCACCCACCCAGGAGAACTCCGAGCGCACCATGCCGGACGCGGCAGGCTGGTCGGTCCACTGGAGGTGGACCTCCTGACCCAGTGCCGTGCCGACCGCCCACTCGATGTGGGGGCACAGCGCAGGGGGCGTCGAGTGCACGAAAAGCACACCACGGGTGTAAGTCCCTCTCATCGTGACCTCCGGTTCGGTTGAGGATCGTCTTCCCCTACGTCCTCCGCGAACCCTGTCACCATGTGTCGTGGCGTCACGACCAGTATGGCGCCACATCCCCTGCGACACCAGCTCACAGGGGCCCGAGTCTCAGAAACCGGCCTTGCGGATGTCGCGCAGCGCCTTCTTGCGCGTCGCCCGGTCGAGGCGGTCGATGTAGATCATGCCCTTGAGGTGGTCCGTCTCGTGCTGGAGGCAGCGGCCCATCAGGCCCTCCCCCTCCACGACGACCTCCCGGCCGTCCAGGTCTGTGCCCTCCACGCGGGCATACCAGGCTCGCTCGGTGGGATACCAGAGTTCTGGCACGGACAGGCAGCCCTCCTCACCGTCCTGGAACTCGTCCGCCGAGACGGCGACCAGCCGCGGATTGAGCACGTAGCCCAGCTCCCCGTCGATGTTCCAGGAGAATGCCTGCAGGCTGACCCCGATCTGGTTGGCGGCCAGGCCTGCGCGCCCGTCCATGTCGACGGTCTCCAGGAGGTCCTCGACCAGGGAACGCACGTGGTCGTCGATCTCCGTGACCGGGTCACAGGGGGTCCGCAGGACCGGGTCTCCAATGATGCGGATGTCGCGGATCGCCATCTCGCTCAGGCCTCCTGTTCCAGAAGCGCCCGGTGGAGAGTGGTGACGGCGTCCAGGGCCTCGCCCACGGGCACCTCGCGGCGCTCTCCCGTGCCGCGGGTGCGGACCTCGACCATTCCGTTGGCCAGGCCGCGACCCACCACCAGGGTGATCGGGATGCCGATGAGCTCCGCGTCTGCGAACTTCACTCCGGCTGAGACCTTGCGGCGGTCGTCGTAGAGGACGTCGAGGCCCTCCGCGTCGAGCTGCTCGGAGAGGCCGCGCGCCGTATCGAGGACCTCCGCGTCCTTGCCGGTGGCGACCACGTGGACGTCGAAGGGCGCCACCTGCGCCGGCCATGAGAGTCCGTCGCCGTCGCACGTGGACTCGGCCAGTGCCGCCAGCACGCGGGACACGCCGATGCCGTAGGAACCCATGGTGACGACGCGCGACTTCCCGTTCTCGTCCAGCACGGTCAGGCCCAGGGCCTGGGCATACTTGCGGCCGAGTTGGAAGATGTGGCCGATCTCAATGCCACGCTCCAGGTGGAGGGGACCTGAGCCGTCAGGGGCGGGGTCGCCCTCGTGCACCTCGGCGGCCTCGATGGTGCCGTCTGCGTCGAAGTCGCGGCCCTTGACCAGGCCGAAGACGTGACGGTCCACCTGATCGGCACCGGTGATCCAGGCCGTTCCGTCCACGACGCGGGGGTCCAGGAGATAGCGGAGGGAACCGGTGGGGGTGCCGTCCTCGTCCACGGAGCGCAGCGGGGAGTTCGGTCCGATGACGCGGGGGCCGATGTAGCCGGGCACCAGCTCCGGGTGGGAGGCGAGGTCCTCGGGGGTGGCCATCTCCACCTCTGCGGGCGAGACGGAGGCCTCCAGGCGCTTCATGTCCACCTCGCGGTCACCGGGAAGACCGATGACCAGGAGTTCACGCTCCCCATGGGGATGAGTGAGGGCCACGACGACGTTCTTCAGGGTGTCCGAGGCCTGCCAAGGCCGGTCGGCGCGCGGGTGGAGGGCATTGGCGCGCTCCACCAGGGCGAGGATCGTCGTGGAGTCGGGGGTCTCAAGGTCCACGGCCTCGGGCAGCCCCTCCAGGGGCAGTGCCTCGGGGATCGGCGTCGTGACGGCCTCGGCATTGGCAGCGTACCCGCCGGGAGAACGCACGAAGGTGTCCTCACCGATGGGGCTGGGGTGGAGGAACTCCTCCGAGCGCGAGCCACCCATGGGCCCCGACATGGCCGAGACGATGACGTACTCCAGACCGAGGCGGGTGAAGATCGCCTGGTAGGCGGCGCGCTCGGCCAGGTAGGAGGCGTCCAGGCCCTCCTCGTCCAGGTCGAAGCTGTAGGCGTCCTTCATGACGAACTCACGTCCACGGATGACGCCGGCGCGGGGGCGGGCCTCATCGCGGTACTTCGTCTGGATCTGGTAGAGGGTGAGCGGGAGGTCCTTGTAGGAGGAGTACAGGTCCTTGACCAGGAGGGTGAACATCTCCTCATGCGTGGGCGCGAGCAGGTAGTCGCCTTCGCGTCGGTCCTTGAGCTTGAACAGCGTCGGCCCGTACTCCTCCCAGCGCTGGGTCGCCTTGTAGGGCTCGGCGGGCAGCAGGGCCGGGAAGAGCACTTCCTGGCCTCCCATCCTGTCCATCTCCTGGCGCACCACGGCCTCCACCTTGCGCAGGACGCGCAGGCCCAGCGGGAGCCAGGTGTAGATACCGGGAGCCGTGCGCCGGATGTATCCGGCACGCACGAGGAGCTTGTGGGACTGGACCTCCGCGTCAGCGGGATCATCGCGCAGAGTGCGCACGAAGTACGTGGACAGGGTTTTCAGCACGCTGCCCACGATAGTCGACTCCCCCTCCCCCGGCGAAGTCCGTCCCCTTCTGCGCCGAAGTCCGTCGTCTTTCGCGCCGAGGTCCGCTCCCCCTGCGGCCGCGCGACAGGCACCGCGGCAACACCCGGCCGCGACCAGGCCCGGGGAAGCACTCTTCTCCCCGTGCGGGGTTCTCTCAGCGCGCCTCGGCGAGGGACTTGAGGGTGTGCAGCATGCGCTGGGTCATCACCGCGGAGGCCGCCAGGGTCGCCCGGCAGGAGACGTCCGCTGCCCGGGTGTGGGGAAGGTAGCGTTCACGGACGTGGAGGACGCAGGAGTCGCCCTCGTCAATGAGGACGAAGGCCCATGTGAAGTCGAACTGCATGGTGGCGGAGTCCGCGGCCTCCTCGGGGACGCTCCCGCCCTGGCTGGTCAGGACGAGGGCGTGTCCGGGCGAGCTCACGGCCACACGCAGCACCCTGCCGGGGGCCAGGGAGACCTCGTCCCCCACCTCGCGGGTGGACCACTGAGGTGACAGCTCGTGGACATCACTGACCTCGCACCCGATGGCGTTCTCCAGGCGGGTCCAGGAGTAGAACCCCGCACGGTCCTGACCGATCTGCGTCAGCCACGGCCACACCGCGTCGGCGGGGGCGTGGATCGTGAGGGCCCGGTCCGCGATGATCGGTGCGGTGGGGAGGAGCAGGTCCCCCGGGAGGGAGACCGCCGCCTGCGAGCGGGTCAGCCCTTGACGGGTCGGCCACCCCGTGGCGAGGGCGAGGCCGCCCAGGGCGCCGAGACCTCCGAACAGCACGGTCCTGATGCGCATACCGATCTCCTGGTGGGTGTGGGTCCT
>JAKECL010000219.1 GCA_030460725.1 Propionibacterium sp. | reverse complement strand
CGCTCGGCGGCTTCCACGACATTCATGAGCAGGAGCGCACGGGTCATGGGGCCCACTCCTCCCGGGTTCGGCGACAGCCAGGAGGCCACCCGGTCCACACCGTCTGCAACGTCCCCGTGCAGGCGGGCGCGCCCGTCCTCCTCCACGACGCGGGAGACCCCCACGTCCAGGACCACGGCACCCGGACGCACCATGTCGGGCGTGACCAGACCGGCGGATCCCGCTGCGGCCACCACGACATCGGCGCGCCGCACATTGTCCGCCAGGTCCCTGGTACCGGTGTGGCACAGGGTGACCGTCGCATTGACGTCCTTGCGGGTGAGCAGCAGTCCGATGGAGCGCCCCACGGTGACCCCGCGTCCGACCACGCACACCTCGGCCCCGGCCAGGTCGATGCCGTGGCGCGTCATCAACTCGATGACGGCGCGCGGGGTGCAGGGCAGGGGCGAGTCAATGGGGCCCGATCCCCGCAGCACCAGGCGCCCCAGGTTCATCGGGTGCAGTCCGTCAGCGTCCTTGGCCGGGTCAATGCGTTCGAGCACCGCATTCGTGTCGATGCCGCGCGGCAGGGGCAGCTGGACGATGTAGCCGGTGCAGGCAGGATCGGCATTGAGCCGGTCGACCGCAGCCTCCACATCCGCCTGCGTGGCAGACGCCGGCAGGTCCACCCGGATCGACTCGATGCCGACCTCCGCGCAGTCGCGGTGCTTGCCTGCCACGTAGGTCACGGACCCAGGGTCCTCCCCCACCAGGACCGTGCCCAGACCCGGGACCACGCCGCGCGCGCGCAGCGCAGCCACCCGTTCGGCCAGTTCCGCCTTGATCTGCGAGGCAGTGGCCTTGCCGTCCAGGACGCGTGCGGGCCCCTCCCAGGGAGCCCTCACTGCTGGAGTCCGGCGTAGAGCGGGTGGGCGTCGGTGAGGGTGCGCACGCGGGCACGCAGCCCCTCGACGTCCACGCTCACTCCGGTTGCGCCCTGGACGAGGGCGGTGGCAATGATGTCTGCGACCTCGGCGAAGTCCTCGGCGTCGAAACCACGGGTGGCCAACGCAGGGGTGCCGATGCGCAGCCCCGAGGTGACGGCCGGCGGACGCGGATCGAAGGGGACGGCATTGCGGTTGACGGTGATGCCGACCTCGTGGAGGAGGTCCTCGGCCTGCTTGCCGTCCAGGGCGGACTCCACGAGGTCGACGAGGACCAGGTGGACATCGGTGCCGCCGGTCACCAGCTTGACCCCCGCAGCCTGCGCATCGGGCGCTCCCAGACGCTCCGCCAGTGCCTGGGCACCCTGGAGGGTGCGCACCTGACGGTCACGGAACTCCGGGGTCTGGGCAACCTTCATGGCAATGGCCTTGGCGGCCACGACGTGCATGAGCGGCCCGCCCTGCTGGCCGGGGAAGACCGCGGAGTTGAGCTTCTTGCCCCACTGCTCGCCCCGGGTGGACAGGATCATGCCCGAACGCGGGCCGCCCAGCGTCTTGTGGACAGTGGTGGTCACGACGTCGGCGAAGGGCAGGGGGCTGGGGTGGAGGCCCGCGGCCACCAGCCCGGCGAAGTGGGCCATGTCGACCCACAGCGCGGCCCCGACCTCGTCAGCGATGTCGCGGAAGGCCTGGAAGTCGAGGTGACGCGGGTAGGCGGACCACCCGGCGATGAGGACCTTGGGACGCTCGCGCAGCGCCACCTCGCGGACCTGCTCGGGTTCGATGCGCTGGGTCTCGCGGTCCACCCCGTAGGCGGTGGCGTGGTAGTTCTTGCCGGAGAAGTTGATGCGCATGCCGTGGGTGAGATGGCCGCCGTGGGCCAGGGACAGCCCCAGCACGGTGTCCCCCACATCGGCCAGCGCCATGAGCGTCGCGGCATTGGCCTGGGCGCCGGAGTGGGGCTGGACGTTGACGTAGTCGGCGCCGAAGACAGCCTTGGCGCGCTCGATCGCCAGGGACTCAGCCACGTCGACGAACTCGCAGCCCCCGTAGTAGCGACGCCCGGGGTACCCCTCGGCGTACTTGTTGGTCAGCACGGAGCCCTGCGCCTCCAGGACGGCGCGCGGGACGAAGTTCTCCGAGGCGATCATCTCCAGCGTGTGGCGCTGACGATCGAGTTCATTGTCGAGGACGGCCTGGATCTCGGGATCGAGTTCGGCCAGGGGCAGGTCATTGAGGGAATCACTCATGGGTTCTCCAGATCAGGTTCGGCAGGGCGCACGTCCCCGCTGATCCTGGGGCCCAGGCGGGCGGCCCCAGCATCCGATCGATCGCTCCCCGGTGGTCACCCACCTGTTCGCCAGTCACGACACCGCCACACTAGCGCAGCCGGGACGCCCTCGTCCCCCCCGTCCAGCGGGAGAGAACTCCTCCGCGCCGCCTCCGCCACCCGGCGTGGGAGCAGTTGACACATCTGCCGGGCGTGTCGCGGGAAAAGATGGCAGAGTGTCCTGAAAACTTTGTGACAAATCTTGAAGTAGTTCAACATCCTCACCAGCCAAGAGACGGAGACACAGATGTCGTCGATCCTGCGCGCGCCACAGGCAACCTCACTGGCGATGCGTCCTCGCCCACTCCTGCGCATGACGCACCCTCGGTTCCTGCTCCTCGTCTCAGTCGTGGACCTCGCAGCGATCACCCTCGCCGTCGGTATCGGCCACCTGGTGCCGATCGGTGCCATCGGTTTCGACCCGCAGCAGGCGCTCGACCTGCTCCCACCCCCTGGTGAGGGTCTGGTCTCAGTCAGCGTCATCGCCCTGTGGCTGGGGTGCCTGGCTGCCCAACGCGCCTACGGGGAGACCACCCGCAGGACACTCCCCCACCAGGCGTGGACGGTGGCACGGGCAACCGCCCTGTTCGTGGGCTGCCTGGCCCTGTCCAGCCTCCTGCTGCATCTGCCCGTGGACCGCACACTCTTCCTGGTCGTCCCCCCGGTGGGGCTCGCGCTCCTGCTGGCGGGCCGCACGTCCTGCCATCGCGTGCTTCGCGCTCTGCGCGCCAGGGGAACGCTGCTGGACCGCGCGGTCATCCTGGGTGAGGGTCTGCACGCCGAGGAACTCACCTCACGCCTGGCGCGCCACCCGGACATCGGTCTGACCCTGGTGGGAAGCCTGGAAGTCGCGACCGTCGACGAGGGCGACCGTGGTGTCTCCCCCGCACAGCTCGTGGAGAGTGCGGTCCGCACCATGACGGAACTCCGCGCTGACACCCTTGTCATGCCCATGTCGGGGACGGCACTGGACACCGACGCGCTGCGCACCCTGAGATGGGCACTGGATGAACGGTCGATGCGGCTGGTCATGGTTCCGCCGACCTCGGGCGTGAGCGGGGAGCGCCTGGCGCTCACGACCGGCACGGACATCGCCCTCCTCCAGGTGAGGTCGCCTGCCTTCTCCGGCACCAAGTACGTCCTCAAGCGCGGTCTGGACCTGGTCGCTTCGGCTGTCGGCATCCTCCTGCTCACCCCGGTGTGGATTGCCATCGCCGCCATGGTCAAGGTCGGTGACGGCGGTCCCGTGCTCTTCCGCCAGAGTCGGGTGGGCCTGGACGGACGCGAGTTCCCGATGCTGAAGTTCCGCACGATGGTCCCCGACGCCGAAGCCGCATTGGCACTCCTGGAGGCCTCGAAGCAGCAGGATGCGGGCAACACGGTCCTGTTCAAGATGCGTGACGACCCGCGCATCACCCGTCCCGGCCACTTCCTGCGTCGTTTCAGTCTGGACGAGCTACCCCAACTGCTCAACGTCCTGTTCGGCCACATGAGTCTCGTGGGTCCCCGGCCCCCACTGCCCCGGGAGGTCGCCACCTACGAGGAGATGGTCAACCGCAGGTTCATGGTCAAGCCCGGGATCACCGGACTGTGGCAGACGAGCGGTCGTTCCAACCTGTCCTGGGAGGACTCGGTGCGACTGGACCTCTACTACGTCGAGAACTGGACGATGAAGCGGGATCTGGACATTCTCATGCGCACCGCTCGAGCGGTCCTGTCCAAGGACGGAGCCTACTGACCCCGTCCGCTGCCCTCTCCGTCTCCTGCCCGACGTGACGCGTTCTGTCACGAGGGCACCGCGGCGGAGGCCCGCGCCCACGCCGGGGGACCAGCGCTGACAGGTCCTTGCCAGGAGGGGGCGACCCACGGCGCAGTGGCGGGCTGAGGAGCGACCCTCCACGCACTCCGTGCCGGCACCGCCGCGGCGCCGGCCCACCACAGTCCACGACGACTCGAACCGAGCCGGCGACTCCGGCCAGTCGCACCGACCGGGAACGTGCCCGGAGACGGTCACCCCACACACGTGGCGCCCCCGGGAGCCCCTGGGGGCGCCACCGTGTCCGGATGGGCGGA
>JAKECL010000218.1 GCA_030460725.1 Propionibacterium sp. | reverse complement strand
TCCATGGACCAGGGTCTCGGTCACGGGTGTCTCCTCCTGGCGGGTGGGCGGGCCCTGTTCGCGGGCGCTGGGATGCGGTCCGCTGCGGGCCGACGAGGGCGGGGCTGCATGCTCGCGTGGGCAGTCACCCCCAGGCACCACGATATCCAGGAACCGGCTGCTCAGGCTGCGGTGCGCGCACCTTCAAGCTTCGCAAGGAAGGAGGAGTCCTTCGACGTCACCGTCAGGGGGAAGCCCTGGGGCGCGGTCGACTCGGCCGCTCGGATCAGAGTGACATAGGCGTTCGTCCCACCGACCATGCCGGTGACGAAGCCGAAGGCCATACCGTCATTCGTGAAGGCGTCATGCTCGTACTTCTCGATCGTGGCGCGCAGCTGCGGGGCAAGCGCCTCGGGGTTGAGCTTCGCGACGATCTTGCGGTCGTCCATGCCGTAGATCATGTTGAGGATCATCTTCGAGCCTCCACCCAGGGTGTAGGTGAAGTCCAGGCTGGTGAACGCCGACCACGGCACAAGTCCGATGTTCGGAAGGATGAAGCCTTGCTCGTCCACTCCGGCTGCCACCAGGTCCGTCGGGGAGAAGGTGCTCTTCGCGCCCACCACGTTTCCGAGCCCGAGCAGTGCAACGAGCACCCCGATGATCACGAAGACGATTGCCTTCCATCCCCATGCATCCCACTGCATGATCCCGCCGACGACCACGGCAACGCCTGCTGCCACCAGGACGATGTTCGCCAGGAGGACTGTGATCCACTTGTTCGGCTTGTAGTGGACGGTGAAGGGCAGGGTCGGAGCCGCTGACATGGTGGGAAACCTCCAGAAGTCGAGAAACACTGGTGTGGGCGGATGACATCCACATACTAGGACTTCAGTCCCACGTGGAGCAATACTGCCCATCCGTGTACCCGGTTGCCGGGTGGCGCCCACCAGATCCACAGCGCTGACCGGCAGCCGGTCCCACAACCCCGGGTCGCGACGAACGGGTCATCGGCCAGGAGAATCACCCGTGGCACTCCGGCACCCGACACTTCCGACAGGTGACCGCCGGGCGCCGGCCGACCGGCTGCGGCGCAGTCGGCTCGGGGTGGGTGGATGCTGTGTGGATGCAGAGAACCCCGGGACCATCGCCTTGCGGCTTGATCCCGGGGTTTCCGGTGGCGGTAGCGCTGGGATTCGAACCCAGGGTGGCTTTGACACCACACAGCATTTCGAGTGCTGCACCTTCGGCCGCTCGGACACGCTACCTCGGCGCACCAGATTACAGCAGGCCGATCCTCCAGTGCGAATCGGTGCGTGACCTCAGGCAGTGTCGCCCGTGTGGCCGGGGGCGACGGCGGGAGTGCGCTCGGACCTGGGGCACCGCCCTCGTCCCTGTCAGAACACCGGTCGCCCGCCCGTCACCCCGAGCACGGTGCCCGAGACATAGGACGCCTCCTGCTCACTCGCCAGGAACACGAAGGCCCCGGCGCATTCCACGGGCTGCCCGGCGCGCCCCAGCGGAGTGTTCTGGCCGAAGTCCGGGATGGAGTCCGCCACGCGGGTGGCGGGCTGCAGCGGAGTCCAGATGGGTCCGGGCGCGACTGCATTGACCCGGATTCCCCGTTCTCCCAGCTCTGCGGCCAGGTTGACGGTGAAGTTGTTGATCGCAGCCTTCGTCGAGGCGTAGTCGATCAGGGGGACGGAGGGATCGTAGGCCTGGATGGAACTGACGTTGATGATGCTCGACCCGGACCCCAGGTGAGGCAGTGCCTGCTGGGTGACCCAGAACATGGCCTTGAGGTTCGTGTCGAGCACGCGATCCAGTTCCTGCGTCGTCACCTCGGCCAGGCCGCCCTCACGGCGCGCCCACTGGAACCCCGCATTGTTGACCACGACGTCCAGACCGCCCAGCTCCTGCACCGCTTGGTCGACGACGCCGCGGGCGACGTCCTCGTCCCGCAGGTCCCCGGGCAGGAGGACAGCGACGCGTCCCTCCTTGCGGACCCACGCCGCGGTGTCCTCCGCATCGGACTGCTCCTCCGCCAGGTAGGACAGGGCGACGTCAGCGCCTTCGCGGGCGAACGCGATGGCCACGGCACGTCCGATGCCGGAATCACCACCGGTGATCAGCGCCCTGACACCGACCAGGCGCCCGCGCCCCACCCACGTGCGCTCCCCGTGGTCGGGGACGGGGTCCATGAGCGAGCCCAGCCCCGGATAGGGCTGTTCCTGTTCGGGGAACCCCTCCCCCTGGAGAGCTCTCGCCTTCCCTGCAGGTTCTTCGACATGTGATGTGTTCATCCCACCAGCATGTGTGATCCACGCCATTGTCACCACCGGAAGCTCCACGCACCGCGTGCACGCACTCCCCCTCCACCCGCCTCACCAGGTGCGTGCCCCGATGCGGTGTGACAATCGAGGGACACAGCCATCTCCGCGACGAGGCCGAGGGCGCGACGCTGCGAGCGCAGGGCGCGGACCCGGTGCGGAGGCCGGGCCGCCTGAGGGACGACACCGAACGACGAACCACCCCGCACCGAGAGGCACCACCATGGACGACCAGCACCCTTCATCCGGACCGAGCCCCGACGCGCCCTCGCGCCAGCCATCTGCCAGCACGCACGAGGAAGGCAGGCCCCCGTCATGAGATCGGTCTTCTGGATGTGGGCCGGGACCATCATCGTCGGCCTCGTCTACATGTTCGCCGTCATTGCATCGGGGAGGTGAGTGATGAAGGTCCGCGAGCACGCGCTGAGCCTGGTCTTCGCACTGTTGTTCCTGGCGGCACTGGCCGGACAGTCCGTCGTCGGACTTGCCGCCTTCAATGAGGAGCAGGTCTCGCACGGGGCGTCTGCGGTGACGTGGGGGTCCTTCGTGACCTCCTCCGCCTTCGTGGTCGACGTCGCTGAGAACTGGCAGTCGGAGTACCTCCAGTTCTTCCTCTTCATCCTGGCCACTGTCTGGTTCGTCCAGAAGGGTTCCCCGGAATCCAAGAGACCCGGGCAGGAAGGGACCGGAAGTGACCGCGAGCAACTGGTCGGGCGCCACGCACGTCCGGACTCCCCTGCCTGGGCGCGCGTGGGGGGCTGGCGACGGTGGGTCTACTCCAACTCCCTGCTCCTGGTCATGGGGTCCGTCTTCCTCCTGTCGTGGCTCGCCCAAGCCCTGGCCGGGAAGGTCGTCTTCAACGAGGAACAGCTTCTCCACGGGCAGGAGCCGGTGACCCTCGGCGCCTATCTGGTCGCTCCGGACTTCTGGAACCGCACCCTGCAGAACTGGCAGTCCGAACTGCTCGCAGTGGGCTCGATGGTGGCCCTGTCCGTGTACCTGCGCCAACGAGGATCCGCGGAGTCCAAGCCTGTGGGCATGCCCCACTCGGTGACCTCCGTGGCCAGCGACTGAGTTCCTCCCACCATCCACCATCCACCATCCACAGCCAGTCGACCCTCTCCACGAGCGCCGTGCCGTCGGGTCGGGTCAGCGCGGCTAGGGGACGACCACCCCCAACACCAGGACGCCCGCCAGCCCCACCACTGAGACTGCGCACTCCATGAGGGACCAGGTCTTGAAGGTCTGCCCCACGGTCATCCCGAAGTACTCCTTGACCAGCCAGAATCCGGCATCGTTGACATGGGACAGGAACACGGACCCCGCGCCGATCGACAGCACCAGGAGAGCCAGGTGCCCGGCGGAGAGATCCGCGGCCAGGGGCACCATGATGCCCGAGGCCGTGATGGTCGCGACGGTGGCGGAACCGGTGGCCACGCGGATCACCACGGCCACCAACCACCCGGCCAGCAGGACGGGAATGCCCGCCTGCGCGATCCCGTTGCCGATGACGTCACCGACCCCGGAGTCCACCAGTGTCTGCTTGAAGCCACCCCCGGCGCCCACGATCAGGAGGATCCCGGCGACAGGCCCGAAGGCCGCCCCCGTCAGAGAGGAGACCTGGGAGGTCGAGCGCCCCAGCGTCAGTCCCAGGACCACCATCGCGTAGAGGGAGGTGATGAGCAGTGCCAGCAGCGGCGTCCCGACGAAGCTGACAACCCCGCCCCACACGGTGTTGTCGACGCCCAGGGCCACCACCAGGGTGTGGGCCAGCATGAGGATGACGGGCAGGAGGACCACGGACAGGGCAACGCCGAAGGAGGGACGGCGCCCACCCTCGTCCTCACGCTGGCCGACAATGCGTTCCGGCGCGCCGATGGGAACCCATCGGGCCATGGGGCGCGCCAGGAGTGGACCGGAGATCGCGACAGTGGGGACCGCGACCAGCAGGCCCAATGCCAGTGTGAGCCCGAGGCTTGCATTGAGCGCTTCGATGGCGATGAGGGGACCGGGGTGGGGCGGGA
>JAKECL010000217.1 GCA_030460725.1 Propionibacterium sp. | reverse complement strand
GGGAGGCCGGAGTCGGGATGGGTCGGTGGGACACAGAGCGTGACCCCTCCCGTCCTGGCCGCGATCTGGGCACACCACCACAGGGCAGCGGTGCCCGCATGTGCGCCGACCAGGCCCGGACGACGCAGGGCGGTCTCCGGCGAGTCTGCGCGGAGCACTCCTCGCGGGAAGGCGGGTGCGGACAGGGCGAGGGGGCTGGTCCTCCTCGGGAAGGGCACGGCTGAGCCGGAATCTGCCGCCGCCATTCCCGGACCGGCGCGCGGATCCAGGTCGGTCCGGACGGCCCCGGTCGGACCCACCCTGCCCGGCCACACCCACGCACTGGTCACGACTGCGGGTGTGCCAGTGGGGTCGGGGGAGGTGTCGGCCCGCACGGTGCGCTGCACCGGTGCGGGCCCGTGCAGCGAGGCCAGTACCAGTGCCAGCCGCGCGGCGTCCCATTGTGCCCACGACCTGCTGCGACGCAGGCGCAGCACGCTGGCAATGAGGAGAGCGAGCAGCGTCACCACTCCAGCAACCAGCGCGCTCCCCAGTACACCGATCCCCACCGCGAGCCTCCACCCGAAGAACACGACCATCATGGCCAGCGGCAGAAGAGTCGCGGGCGACGGTCGTGGACGGGAGCGTGGACCCGGCCAGCACAGGAGATCCGGGCGCTCGCGGATCTCGAAGACATCCTCCCCGATGCGCAGGCGTGAGCCGACGTCGAGCTGAAGGGCGTGGGTCTGCTGCCCGGGCCGCGCGGCGTGCGGACCTGGAACGTTGCGACCTGGGACGTGGGGACCTGGAACGTCAGGACCCGGGGCGTGGGGACCTGGAACGTTACGACCTGGGGCGTGGGGATGCCCCCACGTCTGCGCGTGCTTCCCTGATCGTGTCCCTCCGGGTGCACCGGCCCCCGACCTCCCAGGAGCCCATCCGGACCGGCGGCGATGTCGCGGTCCAGATGCTTCCCCGTCGCGAGGCAGAGGCACCCCGCGGGAGCGCCGGATTCCGCCCAGCCCACCCGGGTGACGCACCTGCGTCCCATTGGCGGACCCGAGATCCTCCACCAGCGCAACGGCGCGGCGTCGCCCTCGTCTGCGGGTGGGCGGCAGCGGAGTGACCAGTGCATGGTGGCGGGAGGCCGACGGCGCACTCAACGCCACGTCTCCGTCGCGCCCCAACAGGCGGGGACCCCCGAGCGCCACCACCGCCCCCACGTCGGGACCTGCGACGCAGGCCAGGTGGATGTCACTGTGGAGCGCCGCGAGGGTCTCCTCGGGAGGTGGGCGGCCCGGGGCTGTCCGGCTCGGGGGCGTCCGGCTCGGGAGTGCAGGAGCCTGCTCCCGCAGCGTCGCGGGCGCGGGGGATTTGTGCGTCATGTGGTCCTCCTTCCGCCCCGACGAGGACGACCCCGCGTCGCCCCGCTCACCCGCTCACCCTGCAGGTGACTGGCGCGGACGTCACGAGGGCGTGAGTCGCCCTGTGGATGCACCGGCGCGGACAGGTGGAGCGTGGGACGGCGGGCGAGGGGAAACGAGGGTGTGGAGAGGGACTGCCCTTCCCACCTCCGGCCAGTGCATGCGGTCGATGGGACAATGCCCGCATGGAACACAGCCCTCAGTTGATGCACGCCCCGGTTCCCGACCTGCCTCGGGACAGCGATGAGGTCGGCATCCCCCAACAGGTGCGTGACAGGTGGCAGGAGCTGGCGGAGGGGGTGGAGGCCGCGCGTGACGCCTACTACGTCCAGGACGCCCCCACTCTGGCCGACGCCCAGTACGACCAGATGTTCCGTGAGCTGGAGGACCTGGAACAGAAGTACCCCCAACTTGCGGGATCGGACTCTCCCACGGCGACCGTCGGTGGGGAACCCACCGGTGCCTTCGCTCCCGTCACCCACCTCCAGCCGATGCTCTCCCTGGACGACGTGTTCTCCATCGAGGAACTCAAGGCATGGGAGGACCGGGTCCATGCCGACACCGGCCGACCCGATCTGGCGATGACGTGCGAGGCGAAGATCGACGGTCTGGCCGTGGACCTCCTCTACGTCGAGGGGCGCCTCGAGCAGGCTGCCACCCGGGGGGACGGACGGGTGGGGGAGGACGTCACCGCCAATGTGCGCACCATTGCGGCAATTCCCCAACAGCTCAAGGGGAGTGGGCACCCCCGTCGCATGGAGGTGCGCGGCGAGGTGTTCTTCCCGGTCGCCGACTTCCCCGGGCTCAACGAGGCGCGCGTCGCAGCAGGTCAGGCGCCCTTCGTGAACCCGCGCAATGCCGCAGCCGGATCACTGCGACAGAAGGACCCGGCTGTCACCGCCTCGCGCCCACTGTCGATGATCGCCCACGGAGTCGGCTACGTCGAGGTCGGCGCCACGCAGGCACACGCAGAGGAGGGCCCCGACGCCGGCAAGGGGGGAGGTGCTGACGGGAGGGAAAGCAGCCCGTCGCTCTTCGCTGCGCTCCCTGCTGGAGGCGCGGATGGCGCCGGGGCGCCGTCCTCCGGCCCTCGGCCCACCGGGGCCGGTCCCGACGGCGGCGTCGACCTCGTCGGTCCTTCCTCCGGGCTGCCCACCACCCAGCACGGGTGGTACCTCAAGCTGGGTGAGTGGGGTCTGCCGACCTCCCCCTACACCCGCCTCGTGCATTCACATGAGGAGGTCGTGGAACGCATCACGTGGCTCGGGGAACATCGCGACGAACTCGTCCATGAGATCGACGGCGTCGTGGTCAAGGTCGATGACCTGGACATCCAGCGCTCGCTGGGGGCCACCTCGCGGGCGCCGCGATGGGCCTCGGCCTTCAAGTTCCCACCCCAGGAGGTCAACACCCGCCTCCTCGACATCCGGGTCCAGGTGGGGCGCACCGGACGGGTGACGCCCTACGGCGTGATGGAGAAGGTCCTCGTCTCCGGTTCCCACGTCCAGCGCGCCACCCTGCACAATGCCCAGGAGGTGGCCCGCAAAGGGGTGCGCATCGGGGACATGGTGGTGCTGCGCAAGGCCGGGGACGTCATCCCCGAGATCGTTGCCCCTGTCGAGTCGGCCCGCGACGGTTCCGAGCGGGAGTTCCACATGCCCACCCACTGCCCCTCCTGCGGGGCGCTGCTGGCCCCGGAGAAGGAGGGCGACGTCGATCTGCGCTGCCCCAACACCGCCCATTGCCCGGCCCAGCTCACGGAGAGGGTCTCCCATGTCGGTTCCAGGGGCGCCCTCGACATCGAGGGACTCGGGGACGAGGCCGCCCTGGCCCTCACGCAGCCGGAAGCTGATCGCGACGCCGTGGCGGCATCGCTGGTCAGCGGGAACACCGTGACCCTGGAGAACGGGGAGGTGCTGCGCCTCAATGCGGCGGAGGACCTGCCCCACGCCGACCAGCTCGTCGCCGCGGAGGCGCTCCTGCCCACACCCCAGGACGCGGTCCTCCACTCCGAGGGCGCTCTCTTCGAGCTGCGTGCCGAGGACCTGCGCGATGTGTTCGTCTGGAGGCGCCTGAGCGTCAAGGGCGAGGCGACCGACGACTGGGTCCAGGTTCGCTACTTCTGGTCCAAGGGATGGGTGAAGTCGACGCGCAAGTCCGGCCCGCGCTTCGTGCCCCGCGAGCCCCGGCCCGCCAAGAACCTCACGGAGATGCTCGCCCAGATGGAGCGCGCGAAGACCCAGCCTCTGTGGCGGGTGCTCGTGGCGCTCTCCATCCGCCACGTCGGACCCACTGCCGCACGGGCGCTCGCCGCCCGCTTCCCCTCACTGGAGGCCATGCGTGCAGCCGGGGTGGAGGAGCTCGCCGAGGTCGAGGGTGTCGGCCGTGTCATCGCCGAGGCCGTCGTGGAGTGGTTCGAGGTCGACTGGCACCGCGAGATCGTGGATCGCTGGGCGGCAGCCGGGGTGCGCATGGCCGATGAGGTGGAGGAGCCCGTCTCCGATGTGCTCGCGGGCCTGACGATCGTGGTCTCCGGCGCGATGCCGGACTTCGACCGCGAGGGAGCCAAGGAAGCCATCGTCGCGCGCGGCGGGAAGGCCTCGGGATCGGTGTCGAAGAAGACCTCGCTGGTGGTGGCTGGTCCGGGAGCAGGCTCCAAGGCCGGGAAGGCAGAAGCACTCGGGATCCCCGTCATCGACGAGACGCAGTTCCGGGCACTCCTGGACGGTGGCCCGGCGGCCGTGGATGTCGAGGTGGGTGGGGGAAAGAACTAGGTGTACCTCCCCGGGAGGGTGAGGGTGAGGGTGAGGGTGAGGGTGAGGGTGAGGGTACGGGTGCGGATGCGGATGCGCCCTGTGCCCACGCTGCCGGCCGCCTCGGGTCAGGAGAGAACTGGGTGTACTTGGCCGTGAGCGTGAGCGTGAAGGTGAGGTTGGGCTGGGAGGCGGGCGTCGGGGACCCGGAGGGCGGGAGCACGAGGCCGGAGCCTCGTGGCGCGGAGGTG
>JAKECL010000216.1 GCA_030460725.1 Propionibacterium sp. | reverse complement strand
GCATTCGGCGCGGTCACCGCGCGCACCAACCAGGAGGAGGGGACACATGAGTGAACCCCTGGACGACGCCACCGCCACCGTGGACGTCATTGCCACCGAGGCTGCCACCGCCACCGCCACCGCCGGGGAAGACCAGGCCCCCACACCGCCTGACCCCTTCATCGACACGGTCTCCATGGAGGCCGACACCGGCGAACTCTTCCCCGGGGACCGCGGCGTCCTGGACCCCGAGGTCCGCCGCGTCCTCGTGCGCCTGTTGCAGCGCCGCTTCCTCTCCGCGCAACGCTCGCCCGCGGACTGGCGGGTCCTGCTGGAGAACCAGCAGAGCGTCGAGTCCCGCCTGGGCGACCTCTTCGTGCGCCTGGTCGTGGACCACGAGCGCGGTGTGGCCTACAAGGAGCAGGTCCGCTCGGAAGATCTCGACATCCCCATCCTCCTGCGCGACGAGGCCTACTCCCGCGTCGAGACCCTGGTCCTGGTCCATCTGCGTGCCACCTACCAGCGCGAGTCAACGTCTGGGGAGGCCTCGGCGCGCATCGACGTCGAGGATGTCGAGCAGATGGTGATGACCTATTTCTCCGAGGGCGACGGCACCACCGCGAGACGTCAGAAGGCGATCCGCGGAGCGCTGGAACGGCTGCGCCAGGACGGCATCGTCGAGGAGGAATCCGAGGGCCGCTTCCGCATCAGCCCTCTCGTGGAGATCGTGCTGAGTGCCGAACGCCTGGAGGAGTTGGGCAGGTGGCTGCGCGAGCAGTCATCGCGTCGATCCGCTGGCCTCTGCGGAGGCTCCGGCGGGGAGGGGGAGTCGGACGTGGACGAGGGCGGCACCGTGGAGTCGCATGACGCTGCGGAGTCCGGGGACACCGAGGACGAGACCGACCAGACCGGGGAGGACGTGGACCTGTGAGCATGCTCGACACACTTTTCGGGCTGATCCCCGCGCAGTCCCGGGGGCAGCAATGGATCGCGGAGGACCTGCAACTGGTCAACTGGGGCGGCTACGACGGTGCGCACCGGGTCCGTTTCTCCCCCTCTGCCACACTGCTGTGCGGCGGGTCGGGGTCGGGCAAGTCCACCCTGATGGATGCCTACATCGCCCTCATGATGCCCCACACCACCCCCTTCAACGGGGCCTCCAACGGAGGCGTGCAGGGGCGCCCTCGTGGCCAGGAGCAGCGCAACATCCTCTCCTACGGGCGCGGCAAGCTGGATGAGTCGCGCACGGAGGAGGGCACCAAGGTCCGCGTGCTGCGCGGGGACGGCACCGACACCTGGACGGCTGTCGCCATGACCTGGATCGACCACGACGGCTCACGCTTCACCGCGCTGCGCGCCTGGTACATCCCCGCCTCCGCCCGCCTGCTGGAGGACACGGTGCGGGTGCGCGCCACCATCGAGGGGCCCTTCGACCTGCGCTCCCTGGAGGAAGCCGCCCACCACCACTTCGGGGAGGCCGCCCTGCGTGCGACGGGGCTCTCCACCCTCCCCACCGATCGCGAGTTCTCCGCCCGTCTGCACACCACGCTGGGGATCGGGGCCGCCGGAGCCGGGGCGAAGGCCATGAACCTCCTGGCACGTATCCAGTCCGGCCAGCAGATCACCACCGTCGACGAACTCTACAAGCGCATGGTCCTGGAGGAACCCGAGACCCTGGGGGCCGCCGACGCCGTGGTCCAGCACTTCGACGAACTGGAGGATGTGCGGGTGCGGATGACCACCGCACGTCAGCAGGTCCAGGCCCTGGAACCCATCCGGGACCTGCGAGCCGGTATCGAGGCTGCCGCCGCACGCATGCGTCTCATCGACGAGGTCGGCGGCTTCGCCGACCCCGACTCCGTGGCCGCACTGTGGCGGGCGCGTCGGCGCCTGGCCCTCCTGCGCGGGGTCGAGGCCGAACTGCGTGACGACGCCAAGGCTGCGCGCCTCAAGGCCTCCGAGAAGGAGGCGCTCACCGAAGCCGCCGAGTCCGAGTACGAAGGTCTCCTCGACGTGCTGAGGGCCTCGGGCGGGGACCGTCTGGAGACCGCGAAGCGGGAGGTCCGCGACGCGACGCGGCGCCTCACCCAGGTCACCCGCGACCGTGCCCGCTTCGACGAGCTCCTCACCGCGGTGGGCGCCACCGCCGGGAACGCGCGCGAGTTCGCCGGGGTCAACGAGGAGGCGCACCGCACCCTGGAGGACCCGCAGGCGAAGTCCACCGCCCGCGATGCCTACGCCGAGGCACGCGCTGTCCTCCGTGACCTCCAGGCGGAGCTCTCCTCCCTGGAGGCGGAGCGCACGGCACTCTCGCGACGTCACGACAACATCCCCTCCGACCTGCACGAGGCTCGCGACGCCATGGCACGGGCCGCGGGACTGACCCCGCAGGACCTCCCCTTCGTCGGCGAACTCATCGAGGTGCGCACCGAGTTCGAACCCTGGCGTGAGGCCTTCAACCTGGCCCTCGGTGGCTTCGCGACCACCATGCTCATCGACGTGGCACACCTGGCCGACTTCCGCGCCGCACTGGAAGGGCTGCGGACCCGCACCCGCGTGCGCTACGAGGGCGCCCACACGGGACTGGACCCGCAGGGGCACCTCGATGACCGCACCCTCCCCGGGCGTCTGGACTACCGCCCGGGCCCCTTCACCGGGTGGCTGCGGGAGCAACTGGTGAAGAACTTCGGATACACCTGCGTGAACTCTCCCTCCGAACTCTCCACACACCGGGCGGCCCTCACCATCTCCGGCCAGAGCACACGCGGGACGCGCGGCGCGCACGGGGGTCACGGGCGCTCGGGCGTCCTGGGCTTCTCCAACGCACGCCGCCTCGCGGAACTGGGTCAACGCGTCGAGGAGGTCCGTGAGGCCCTCGACCGCGCCCGCGATGACGCCGCCCGCAGCGAGGTCGCCCTGGACGCCCTGGACGCCCGCCTCGCTGCCCTCCGCTCGCTGTGTGAGTTCACCTGGGACCAGGTGGACGTCGGTGCCGTGGAGGCGCAGGTGCGCCGCTGGAACGGCGTCATCGAGCAGGTCACCGCCGAGAACCCCAAGATCGCGGAGATCAGCCGCCGGGTCGCCCTCGTGAAGGAGAAGGCAGCGCGGCTGCGGGAGGAGACGGGCGGGGCGAAGGACCGGCGCGCGCAGGTGGAGGAGGCCTGGGGGCGCACCGCAGACGAGGTCGACGCGGCGGAGCGGACCCTGGAGGGGGCGGAGGAGTCCGGTCGGGACCTCACCCCCGAGCAGGAGGCCTACCTCGACCAGCGTTTCGATCCCCCCGCTGACACGGACGCCGCCGGCGGCTCCACACCCCCGGCGCCCTCGCTGCAACTGCGGCGGTTCGACGTGGCGCTTGCCGGTGCCTCCCAGCAGCTCGAGGAGGACCGGGCCCGCGCCCAGAAGGACCTCGGCGAGCAGCGCGCCACGCTGGGACGCACCCTGGCTTCCTTCCTGGAGCGCTGGCCCAATCCGAATCTCCTGGCGGATCCGGACACCTCGGTGGGGGACTTCGAACGGATCCTGACGGATCTGGAGAGCAGCGGGCTCCACGAACTGGAGTCGGAGTGGCGTGACAGCCTGTTGCGTCTGTCGGGCAACGACCTCACGAACCTGGACTCCACCCTGGGGCGTTCCCTGCGTGAGATCCGGGACCGCATCGAGCCGATCAACGTGATCATGCAGGACCTGCCCTTCTACGACGACACCCACCGCCTCCAGATCACCACGCGGGAGAACCAGTCCGGACTCCGCCAGCGTTTCCGCCGGGAGCTGCGCGAGGTGCGCGGACTCATCGACGCCGCGCGCACCGAGGAGGAGCGCGAACAGGCCTACACCCGCATGGCGCGCCTGATCCGGCGCATCCGGCGCACCGCTCCCGACTTCGCGGACCTGGTGGATGTGCGCAACTACGTGCGGGTCAGCGCGGAGAGGATCGACGCCGCCACGAAGGAGCACGTCGCGCTCTACGACCACATCGGGGAGAAGTCGGGTGGGGAGTCCCAGGAACTCATCGCCTTCATCGTCGGCGCGGCGCTGCGCTACCAGCTGGGGGACGCGGGGGCGGAGCGGCCCCGCTACGCGCCGGTCTTCCTGGACGAGGCGCTCATCAAGGCTGACGCCCACTTCACGCGCCGAGCCATCGGTGCGTGGCGGGGACTGGGTTTCCAGCTGGTGATCGGGGCCCCCAACGACAAGTACAGCGCCATCGAGCCATTGGTGGACGTCGAGTACGACATCCTCAAGGACACCCTCGGGCGCTCCTGGGCCAAGCCGAAGGTGGGCCTGCCCGAGCAGGACGCATGAGCCCGCGCCTGGTCCACCCGGAAGCGGCGGGGGAGTGGTTCGCCCGTCGCCCGGGTCTGATCCGGGTGCGGGAGGTGTGCGGAGGACGCGCAGGTGTGCATGCGTCGGTCCTCACCTGCTGACTGCGAC
>JAKECL010000215.1 GCA_030460725.1 Propionibacterium sp. | reverse complement strand
GGCCCCGTGTTCACCTCACCCACCCCCGACCCGATCCTGGAGGCCACCAAGGCCGCCGACCACGGCGCAGGTGTGCTCCACATCGTCAAGAACTACACCGGGGACGTGCTGAACTTCGAGACCGCCGCCGAGATGGCGGAGATGGAGGACATCGAGGTCGCCAGCGTTGTCGTCAATGATGACGTCGCGGTGGAGGACTCGTTGTACACCGCGGGGCGCAGGGGCGTGGCGGGAACAGTCCTGGTGGAGAAGATCGCAGGTGCAGCGGCAGAGCGCGGTGACGACCTGGAGATCGTCACGCGGATCGCCACCCATGTCAACGACCAGATGCGTTCCATGGGCCTGGCACTGGGCCCCTGCACGGTGCCCCACGCCGGCAAGCCCTCCTTCGACCTCGCCGAGGACGAGATCGAGCTCGGTATCGGCATCCACGGGGAGCCCGGATACCGGCGCGGACACATGGAACCCGCCGACACGCTCACCGAGGAGCTCTACACCAAGGTCCGCGACGACCTGGCGCTGGCCTCGGGCGACCGTGTCATCACCCTGGTCAACGGCATGGGGGGGACCCCCCAGTCGGAGCTCTACATCGTCCACCGCCGCCTCGCCCAACTCCTGGAGGGTGACGGGGTGGAGGTCCAGCGCTCGCTGGTGGGCGACTACGTCACCAGCCTGGAGATGCCGGGTGTCTCCCTGACACTGCTGCGGGTGGATGATGAGCTGCTCGAACTCTTCGACGCGCCGGTGGACACCCCGGCCTGGAAGTGAGGACACACATGGCCATTGATGCGACCTGGGCCCTGGACTGGATCGCCCGGAGCCAGGTGGTACTGGCGGAGAATCGGGAACGTCTCATCGACCTCGACCGCCAGATCGGGGACGGTGACCACGGGGAGAACATGGACCGTGGGTTCTCAGCGGTGGAGAAGGTGCTCTCCGCCGAGCCGCCGACCGACGTTCCGGGGGTGCTCAAGGTCGTCGCCAAGACACTGATGTCCACGGTGGGCGGTGCCGCAGGTCCCCTCTACGGCACCGCCTTCCTCCGGGCAGCCAAGGCCGCACCGGAGGGCGTATTGGACGCCCAGGATGTCGCGGCCCTCCTGGCCGCCGCCCTGGAGGGCATCCAGGCGCGGGGCAAGGCCGAGCCGGGCGACAAGACCATGGTCGACGCATGGGCGCCGGCAGTGGCGGCTGCCCGCGAGATCGCCGACGGGGGAGGATCCCCGGAGGAGGTGCTCGACGCGGCTGCCCGTGCTGCGGCCGACGGAGCACAGTCGACCGAGCCGCTGCGTGCACGCAAGGGGCGCGCCTCCTACCTGGGAGAACGTTCCATGGGGCACCTCGACCCCGGCGCCGTCTCCTCCCAGCTGATCCTGGCCGCGGCGGCGAAGGCTGGGCGCGCATGAGCGCCCGCGTGGGCCTGGTCATCGTCTCCCATTCCGATCTTCTGGCGCGCGGGGTGGTGGAGGTCGCCTCCCAGATGGCACCGGACGTGCGCATGGAGGCGGCCGGCGGCACCGACGACCACTCCCTGGGCACCTCCTTCGACCGGATCTCCTCGGCGGTGACGACGCTCCTGGACACGGTGGGTGAGGAGGCGGGGGCGGGCGCCGTGATGCTCACCGATCTCGGCTCCGCCACCCTGACCGCGGAGTCCGTGCTGGAGTTCGCCGACGACCCTGAGCACCTGGTCCTGGCGGATGCCCCCCTGGTGGAGGGCGCGGTCGCGGCGGCCGTGCGCGCCCAGCTGGGGGACGCGCTCCAGGATGTGGCAGCCGCCGCGCGCAGCGCACGGGTGGCCTCCGGGGCGACGGGCGTGTCCTCCCCTGAGCCCGCACCTGTGGTGCGTGCGGAGGTGTCGGCACCGGTGTCTGCGGAGGAGAACGCACAGGCTGAGGCGACCGTCCACGACCCGGCCGGCCTGCACGCGCGTCCGGCAGCCCAGCTGGCGCGGCTGGCCGGCACCTTCGATGCGGAGGTGAAGGTCGAGGGCGCCGACGCCGGTTCGGTGCTGGAGGTCATGGCTCTGGGCGTGCACCAGGGGGACCGGGTCCGCCTGACCGCCACGGGTCCCGACGCCCGTGCGGCCGTCGCCGCGCTGGTGGACCTGCTGGAGTCCGGCCACTGAGAGCACGCCCTGCGCGGTGCCAGGGGTCCATGGACCTATGCTGGTGCGCGATCAACGAAGTTCACATACAGGAAGGTTCCACATGCCCACTCCAGATCTGCTCGATCCCGACATGGAGCACAGCCTCGTCCTCATCAAGCCCGACGGCTACGCCCGGGGCCTGACCGGAGAGGTGCTGCGGCGCATCGAGGCCAAGGGGTACGCACTGAAGGGCCTGAAGATCAAGGTGGCCTCCCGTGAGCTCCTCGAACAGCACTACGTCGAGCACAAGGACCGGCACTTCTTCGAGGGCCTGGTGGACTTCATGTCCTCGGGTCCCCTCGTCGCCGTGGTCGTCGAGGGCATCCGGGTCATCGAAGGGGTGCGCAACCTCATGGGCGCCACCAACCCCACCCTCGCGGCCCCCGGCACCATCCGGGGAGACCTCGGGCGGGACTGGGGAAGCCCTGTGGTCCACAACATCGTGCACGGCTCGGACTCCACCACCTCGGCGGACAGGGAGATCGCCCTGTGGTTCCCGGAGCTCGTCTTCAGGGACTGAGTCCCGAGGAGGAGATCCTGCACTGACCGGTGCGGACCCCCAATGGCGCGGGTTCCGCACCGGTCGCCCTATTGTGGTGTGGTGCACCTCAAGACCCTCACCCTGCGCGGTTTCAAGTCGTTCGCCTCGACGACGACGCTGCGTCTGGAATCGGGGATCACCTGCGTGGTGGGACCCAACGGGTCGGGGAAGTCGAATGTCGTGGACGCCCTGGCCTGGGTCATGGGGGAGCAGGGGGCGAAGACCCTGCGCGGCGCGCAGATGGCCGACGTCATCTTCGCCGGGACCTCAGGACGTCCAGCACTGGGGCGCGCCCAGGTCGAGCTCACCATTGACAACACCGACGGTGTGCTGGCCATCGACTACTCCGAGGTGACGATCTCACGGACGCTCTTCCGTGGAGGGGCCTCCGAGTACTCCATCAATGGTGCCCCCGCCCGTCTCCTGGACGTCCAGGAGCTTCTCTCCGACACGGGCATGGGCCGCCAGATGCATGTCATCGTCGGCCAGGGCCAGCTCGACGCCATCCTGTCCTCCACACCCGAGGAGAGGCGCGGGTTCATCGAGGAGGCAGCCGGGGTCCTCAAGCACCGCCGCCGCAAGGACCGTGCCCTGCGCAAGCTTGCGGACATGGACCAGAACCTGGTGAGGGTCCTGGACCTGACCAACGAGATCCACCGCCAGCTCAAACCGCTGGCACGACAGGCCCGGGCCGCGCGCAGGGCTTCGGCCATCCAGGCCCGGGTGCGTGACGCCCGGGCGCGGTTGCTCGCCGATGACCTCGTGGACCTGCGCGGCAGGCTCGACGTCCAGGCGGACACCGACCGGATTCGGGCCGCACGGCGGGAGGAACTGGAGGGACAGCTCTCCCGGGCCCGACAGGAGCTGGAGGGCGTGGAGGAGGAGGAACGCGCCGTCAACCCGCGCCTGGAGGCCGTCTCCTCCGCGTGGAGGGAACTGACCACCCTCCACGAGCGCCTGGTGGCCACCGCGATGCTCGCCCGGGAGCGGGTCTCCTCACTGTCCGCCCCCTCCTCCCCCCTGCAGGGAGAGACTCCTGAGGAGATGGAGAGACGGGCCGAGGAGGCCGGGCACGAGGACGCGGATCTGCTGGCGGCGGTGGACGGGGCGCGCACCGCCCTGCAGCGTGCCTCCACCGCGAGGACACGGGCGGAGGCGGAGGAGGAGGGGTCTGCCCGCGAGCTCGCCCAGGTCAACCGGGTGCTGGCCGACCACCGTGAGAAGGTCGCGCGTCTCACCGGTGACGTCTCTGCCGCGCGTTCGCGCCTGGAGGCCGCCCGCGCCGAGTCCGCACGTGCACAGGAGATGCACCGCGCGGCCTTGGCCCGACAGGCACAGGCCGAGGAGGCGGCGGCCGCCGCGCCCACTCCTGCCGCGAGCGAGGAGGACTCCGCCGCGAGGGCCCACCAAGTGGCGTCGGCCACCCGTGACGCTGCCCGGGCCCAGGTCGATCGCCTGCTGGCAGAGGAGAGGGAGGCGCGCGCCCAGAGGGCGCGCTGGGAGGCGCGCCCCCACACGCTCGCGGCGTCCCTGACACCCGAGGATGCCACGGCAGGACTCGCGCAGCGGCCGGGCGTCCTGGGTGAGCTCCCCGACTTCGTCCAGGTGGAGGCGGGATGGGAGGACGCGGCGTCCGCCCTGCTCGCTCCCTTCGCCGATGCTGCGGTCGTGGAGTCCGTGGGCACCGCCCTGGAACTTCTGCGCGAGGCCCGCTCCCGCGGGGAGGGCCGGGTCCGGATGGTTGTCCCCGATCCCGATCC
>JAKECL010000214.1 GCA_030460725.1 Propionibacterium sp. | reverse complement strand
TTCGAGCACGGTCCCGTCGGGTACCTGCCGGGGCGCGTCCGCCTCCACGGTCACGTCGCCGCGCACCACCACGCCGCGCCCGAAGGTGTGGTCGCCCTCGACCCGCAGCGAAGTGGCCTCGACCAACGAGGGGGCGCCCTGGGGGAATCGTGCCTCGAAGTCGTCGATGAGCTTGTAGAACTCCGGGTCCAGTCGCACGACGGGGGAGATCTCGCGCCCCTCCAGGCGCGCGTCCTGCGTGAAGCGGTAGATGTCGCTGCGCAGCACCAGGAGATCCGCGGTGGACTTCACGGGCAGGAATCGGCTGCGGGGGACGCCGATGGCCTGCGCCCCGTCGAAGATCTCCACCGCAGCTCCGATCGCGCCCTCCAACTGCAGGACGGCGGGGGAGTCCCCATCGGCCGGGTCCACCGTCTTGCGGTTGATGATCAGCGGCAGCGAGAGCGTCCCCTGGTTGGAGGCCAGGACCGCCTGGACCTGCTGGAGGTCCATCCAGATGTTGTTGGTGTGGGCCCAGGGGTGGCGGTGGATGTCGATGAAGAAGTCCATCTCATCCGGGGCGACCTGGGCAGTGTCGCGCAGCACCAGACGCGAGTCGGAGCGGCGGTGGGCCAGGTGCCCACCCTTGCGGTCCATGTCCGTGCGCTCGGTGACCTCAGCGGCGTAGGGAGCACCGGACGCCGCGAACCAACCCGCCAGACGCGGGTCGGGCACCGCACCCAGGTTGTCGATGTTGGCGACGAAGAGGTAGCGGAAGCCCTGCTCCAGCAGGCGCTGGACCAGGCCGGAGGCCGTCAGCGACGGGTAGAAGTCCCCGTGTCCCGGCGGGCACCACTCCAGGTCGGGGTTGCGGGGCCAGCTCGCGGGCTCCAGGGTGTCGGCCAGGAGCTTGGGCTCCCTGCTCTGGAGGAACTCCAGGGGAAGGTCTCCCACCGCCAGATCCGGGTAGGCCTCCAACGCCTCCATCGAGGCGGCGGACGTGTTGTAGCTGTCCATGAGGATCAGGGGCAGACGCACCCCGTGGGTCTCGCGCAGGGCCTGGACCTGGCGCACCACAATGTCGAGGAAGCTCAGTCCGTCGCGCACGGGGATCAGGCACTTGGGGCCCGCCAGTCCCATGGAGGTGCCCAGTCCGCCGTTGAGCCGGATGACCGCGGTCTGTGCGAGTGCCCGGGTCGCGGCCTCGTCCAGCACCTGGTCCTCCAGCATGGGGGGATCGACCAGCGGCTCCAGGTCGTCCTCGTGGACGTACCCGGACTCACCGCCGCGCAGGCGGGTGAAGCGATCGACGAAGGCGGCAACGACCGAGGAGGCCGCACCGTCCTCCCTGAGCTTGTCCATCGAGGCTGCGAGGGCCGCATCTGTCATGACTGCACTCCTGTGTGACGTGGGGGAGGGGACCGGCCGGTCGACCACTTCGAGTCTAGGTGGTTCCACGGGAGCACAACGCAGCGACACCGCCGACATCCGGTGCTGGACGCCTGCGCACCGGGCGCGCACCATTGGGGTATGACCAGCACGACCCGATCCCGATCGGTACACCCCGACTCCGCACTGGTGGGTGCCAGTCGACAGGAAGTGGGCGACGTCCTGTCGGGCCTGGGGACCCGGGAGGAGGGGCTCTCCGAGGATCAGGCCCGGGTTGCCCTGGATGCCCACGGGCCCAATGTCGTCTCCCACACCAAGCCACCGAGCCTGCTGGGCACGGCACTGCGCTCCTTCCGCAATCCCTTCATCCTGCTGCTCATTGTCCTGGCCCTCATCATGGCCGCCACCCAGGACCACATCGGGGCGACCACCATCACCGTCATGGTGACCATCTCGGTGGTGCTGGACACCTCCCAGCAGTACAAGGCAACCAGGGCGGCAAGTGCGCTGCAGGCCATGGTCGTCTCCACCACGACGGTCTGCAGAGGCGGCCAACTCCGGGAGATCCCCGTCCCGCAGGTGGTCCCCGGCGATGTGATCGAGCTGAAGGCGGGTGACCTCATCCCAGCAGACCTGCGTGTCATCCGGGCCAAGGACCTCACCCTCTCCCAGTCCTCCCTGACCGGGGAGTCACGCCCCCAGGACAAGACCGCCCACGCCCAGGACACCTCCCCGGAGGACCTCCTCCACTCCCGCAACGTCTGCTTCATGGGAACCTCGGTGCTCTCCGGATCAGGTCTGGGAGTCGTGGTCTCCACGGGACGGGACACCTACTTCGGAGCCATGGCCCACGCCGTGGAGTCCGTCGAGCACCGCTCCGCCTACGACCAGGCAATCCGACGGGTGACCTTCCTGCTGATCCGACTCATGCTGGTGATGGCGCCGATCGTGTTCCTGTTGAACTGGTGGCACACGGGGGACTGGCTCCAGGCACTGCTCTTCGCCGTGGCCATCGGAGTGGGGTTGACCCCGTCGATGCTGCCCACGATCATCTCCGCGAACCTGGCGAGGGGCACCTCGTTCATGGCCGGACGCAAGGTCATCGTCAAGGTGCCCGACGCCATCCAGAACCTCGGCTCCATGGACGTGCTGTGCACCGACAAGACGGGCACCCTCACCGAGGACCGTATCGTGCTGGAGCGCCACCTCGACATCCAGGCACACCCCTCCACCCTGGCGCTGACCGTCGGGTACCTCAACTCCCTGCACTCCACCGGCGTGCGCAACACCATGGACCAGGCCGTCATCGACGCGATGACCTCGCTGGGGAAGGGCAACGCGCCGGACCTGCCGTCCTTCCGCGTCGTGGACGAGATCCCCTTCGACTTCGAACGCCGCAGGCTCTCGGTGGTCCTGGACCGGGTCCCCACCCTGGACCACCTGGCCGACGCTGCAGAGGTTCGTGACGTCGGTCCGACGCAACTGCGCCTGGAGGACGGGGAGGACCTGCTGCTCACCAAGGGGGCGGTCACCGAGGTCCTCCAGGTCTGCGATCGCGTCCTGGTGGACGGCCACATCGTGGCCCTCGACGACACCCAGCGGGCCACGGCGACAGTCACCGCACAACGGCTCAATGCCCAGGGGATGCGCGTCCTGGCGGTGAGCCTGCGCATCGTCCCGGCGGACGTCGCGCGAACGCGTTTCGTCAACGATGACTGGGACTACACCCCGGCCGATGAGACCGGGATGCTCCTCATCGGATTCCTCGCCTTCCTGGACCCACCCAAGGAGTCCGCCGGGGCTGCCGTCACCGCCCTGCGACAGGCGGACGTCGACGTGAAGGTCGTCTCAGGGGACTCGCGTCTGGTGTGTGCCCATGTCGTGGAGTCGCTGGGACTGTGGGGGGACACCACCCCCGACCAACGCGCCGCGCGATCCCTGACCGGACGCGAGGTGGACGCCCTGGACGACCATGCACTGGCGGAACGGGCCCAGGACGTCCTGGTCTTCGCCGAGATGAGCCCCCTGCAGAAGGCCCGTGTCGTGGGGGCCTTGCAGGACCGCGGCCATGTGGTGGGCCACATGGGGGACGGCATCAACGACGCCCCTGCGCTGCGGCGCGCCGATGTGGGGATCTCCGTCATGGACGGAGTGGACATCGCCAAGGACACGGCCGACATCATCTTGTTGGAACAGGACCTGCGCGTGCTCCACGACGGCATCACGGAGGGGCGGCGCACCTTCGGCAACATCCAGAAGTACCTGAAGATCACCGTTGCCTCGAACTTCGGCAACGTGTTCTCCGTCCTCATCGCCTCGGTGTTCATCCCCTTCCTGCCCATGCTCGCCGTCCAGCTGCTCGTGCAGAACATGCTCTACGACATCTCCCAGACCTCGCTGCCGTGGGACCGCATGGACGCCTCCTTCCTGGCCCGCCCCAGGCGCTGGACCGACGGTCACATCACACGGTTCATGGTGGTCATGGGGCCGGTCTCCACGATCTTCGACGTCGTCGCCTTCCTGGTCATGTGGAATGTCTTCGGTGCCACGGGCGTCACTTCCTCGGGTGCTCCCGACCCCACCTCCCAGCACCTGTTCCAGACGGGATGGTTCCTGGTGGGCATCTGTACCCAGGTGATGGTGGTGCACATGGTGCGCACCGAGAGGATCCCCTTCCTGCAGTCCCGTGCCGCGGCGCCCGTCATGTGGGCCACGGGTGCAGCGATCGTGGTCGCATTGGTGCTGCCAGTCCTCCCCGTGACGGCGACCGCCTTCAGTTTCGTGGCCCCGCCGGCCGCGTTCTACCCCTGGTTGGTCGGAATCGTCCTGGCCTACTGCCTGCTCACCCAGGCGGTGAAGGTGCTCTACATCCGGCGCTGGAAGGAGTGGCTGTGAGGCTGGGCGCCCCCGGCCACCGACCGTGTCCCCCGGCTCACCGTGTACGGGCTCCGCGGGAAATGTGACCAGTCACCGGCGGGAGGGTCTCCCCAGCGGTTGCGCCGTGGGTGCACCTCCGGCACCCTCGGAGGTGGAGCGGACCTCGCTCCGCCCGTCCCGACCCCGGAGGACCCCCGCCATTCCGCTCCCGGCCCTGACGA
>JAKECL010000213.1 GCA_030460725.1 Propionibacterium sp. | reverse complement strand
CGTGGCGTCACCACGACCCGGGGGGGCGGGCCCACCCGGGGTGGTGGGCCGGACCCCTCAGCTCACTGCCGACGTCCCAGAGCCCAGGCAGCGGCCGACACGGAGGCGACGCACCACAGACCCAGCACCACCCACGAGCGGCCTGGCACCGCGAAATCAGCGGACGCCAGTCCTGCACACACCACCTGGGCCATCGGCTCGAAGGGAAGCCACTGGTGCAGCTGCTGCGCCCAGGGAGCCAACCTGTCGGCCGGGTAGCTGATGGGCGAGAAGAGCATGACCACGAACACCAGGACCTGGGACACCAGTTGCGCGAGCGTGGGCGCCAGGACGTTCGCCACCGCATAGCCGATGGCTGCTGCCGTCAGGGAGACCAGGAGCACCCCGGGGAGGATCTTCCAGCTCAGGGACAGCCCGACGTGGAAGCGGGCGGACCCCACCAGGAGCCCCAGGACCATCCCGGGCAGTGCCAGCAGTGACCACACCGCCAGGTCGGAGACCAGGAAGGCGACGCGCGGCACGGGCAGGGTGCGCATCCAGTCCAGACTCCCCTCCGTCCGCTCCTGGCCCACCCACTGGGGCGTCATGACCAGGCCCAGCATCACCAGGGAGATCGTGGGAGCACCCGTGGTCAGGTACAGCCCGACGGGACGGTCCACCGGGCCCACCAACAGGCCGTACCCGATGACGGTGGCGATTGAGAGCATGGTCTGGACGACCACCAGCAGGGGGATCGCAGTGGCGGAACGACGCAGCTGCCACTGCATGAGGAGTCCCATCTGCCGCCATGACGAGGGGCGTACCTGCGCAGCAGGGGCGGTGCGCACGGATCCGCTGGTCGGACTCGGCGACGGGATGTGTCCGCGCGCACCGACGACCGGGGCCACGTCGACCACCGGCACCGCCGCATCCGCCACCGCTGCGTCGATGGGTCCACCAGCGGGCCGGGGGGCGGGACCGTGGGCTCTCATGCCGCCACCTCCGCCCGCTGGCCCACCAGGGAGATGTAGACATCTTCCAGGGAGGTGGGTGAGAGCGCGTAGCGCTGGATGCGCCCGGCCTCCAGTTCATGTGCCGCCCAGGCCACGCACTCCGCGCTCCGCGGGGCGGGCACCGACAGGAGGGTGCGCACGGCGTCGCGGCGTCGGGGGTGCAGACCGTCGGGCCACACGAGCTCCCGTCCTGCCGCGGCGTCCACCTCCAGCACGAAGGCACCGTCATGGTCCTGCACCAGGGCCGCCGGCGTCCCCGAGGCGATGACGCGCCCCCGGTCCAGCACCAGCACCCGGTCGACGACGCGCTCGGCCTCCGTGACATTGTGGGTGACCACCAGGACGGCGGCACCCCGGTCTGCGAGAACCCTGATCTGCTCCCACAGGAGTCATCTGCGCACCGGGTCCACGTCATTGGTGGGCTCGTCCAGGATCACGAGCCGTCCGGGGACCACCGCACACATGGCGAAGGCCGTGAGCCGGGCGACCCCGCCGGACACCTTCTCCGCACGAACCCGCGCCCATTCCTCCAGGTCCAGGGCAGCGACCAGGTCACGGGCCCGACTCCGTGAAGCAGGTGCGGCGAGCCCCCGGATACGGCCCACCAGTTCGATGGCACGCAGGGGGGTGAGTCCCGAGATCGGCACATTGGCCTGGGCCTGGACACTGGTCAGTGCGCGCGCCGCCGCGGGGTCCGCCACGGCGTCCACCCCGCACAGGTGGATGGCTCCCGAGTCCGGTCGCAGCAGTCCCACCACCTGGTTGACCAGCGCGGACTTCCCTGCCCCGTTGTGCCCGAGGAGCCCCACCACCTGCCCGGCCATCACCTCCATGCTGACGCCGTCATTGGCCTGGACCCGGTGCTCGGCCCTGCCGAAGCACTTGTGCACGTCCTCCACCGTGAGCACACCCTTCATGACACCCTCCTGTCATTCCGACTGATTTACTACCGAGCGGTATCGTACATTCCGTTCGGTATGCGCGGGGGTGTGGGGCACCTTGTACCCTTCAGTCATGACCTCCTCGGAGTCTGACGACAGCCTCGACGCAGCCACTCGCGCACTCGGGGACGCCCTGGGCCAGTTCACCCGCGCGTTGGGGGCAGGCGCCCAGGGAGTGAGTTCCGAGGTGAGCTCCCAGCTCTCCTCCTCCCTGCGCAAGGCCTCACAGTCCCTGGTCGACGCCTCCGAGACCGTGGAACGCACCACCCAACCGCGCCGCAACTCCCGGGCGGAACGCACGCGCGAGGAGATCCTGCGCGCTGCCCGGCACCTCTTCGCCACCCGCGGGTACGAGGGCGCCTCCGTGGGTGACATCGCCCAGGAGGCCGGATTCACCAAGGGCGCGCTGTATGCGAACTTCGACTCCAAGGAGACGCTCTTCCTGGAGATCGCACGGGGACTGGCCCGTGAGGACTCCGAGTGGCTGGAGGCCCATTCGGCTTCGGGACCGCAGGCGGCCACGGGCATCCTCTCCTTCGACGAGGAGTCACTGGAGCGCACCTTGCTGGGCCTGGAGGTCTGGACCTACGCCGTGCGCCACCCCGAGGCGCGTGCGGAGCTCGGTCCACAGTGGCGTGACACCCTGCACAGAGTGGCCACCATGGTGGCCGCGCACCGCGGGGACGCCACACCGTCACAGGAGGACCTCGACATCGCATTCGGACTCACCGCGGTGCACGCCATGGCCCAGATCTTCACGGAGATCCTCGGACCGCAGGAGATCACGGCGACGGCCCACCGCCTCACCGTCCTCCTCACCGGGACACCCGAGGCCTGACCCCACGCCACACCCCCAACGGCGGGGGGAGACGACAACCGCCCTCAGATGCCGCCCACGACGGGAAAGTAGGGGCCCAGCTCAGCCCGCTCGCCGGAGGCCTGGACCCGCCCCTGGGTCTCGGCAACCTCCCAGGACAGGTCACCGGTGACCAGTTCCAACCACGTTCCCATGTCCGTCTCGACCACTGCGGGAGGCGTCCCGCGTCGATGGACGGTGCCCGGCAGGATCTGCACGGCTCCGGCAGGAGGTACACGGACCTCGACGGAGCGTCCCGGATGGAGCTCCCCGAGTTCCTCCAGACTGAAACGCACCGCCGTCAACAGGTCACGGCGCGGCAGGCCGTCGGGGTCGGCCCTCCAGGCACGCAGCGCCTGCATGCCCTCCCGGGGATCCACTCGTCGTCTGGGCATGCGCCCATCGTAGGTCCGCCCCCCACTCCACTCACAGCAACGCAGGGGCGGGCACCCTCGCCCCCAGTGCCCTCGCCCTCAGCACCCTCGTCCTCAGTGCCCTCTTGCCCGAGCGCCGGCACCCAGACGGGCCTCCGCCACCTGGGCCGCCTCCCGGCCCGCTCGTGTCGCACCCAGGGTGGAGGCGCTGGAACCGTGACCGACCAGGAGAACCCGGGGATCGCGCGCCACCTGGACGCGTCCGACCATGCGAATGCCCCCACCCGGCTCCCGGAGGTGCAGGGGCTGGAGGTGGCGCAGCTCGGAGCGGAACCCGGTGTTCCAGAAGATGACGTCCACCCGTTCCCAGGTGGGGGTGGCGACAGGACGCCAGGAGGCAGGCTCGACCAGATCTCCCCCAGGGGATGCCGACGGGCCGAGACCGTCGGCGCCCCGGACGCTCGATGCCGGTGAGAAACGCACCGCACGGGGGCCGACCATGTCGAACATCCCCCGACTGACCAGGATGCCCGCCTCGATGGCCCTGAGGTAGGCGGGCTCCCGCGGAATGCCGGTCGTGCGCACGACCGCGGCCGGAAGCTGTCCGCCAGAGGTCCGCTGCTGGACGGCGCGTTCCACCCCCGCCCCCCACTCCTGGTCGAAGGCGACGTCGGTGAAGTTCGGGGGCCGCCGGGTGGCCCAGATCGTCTCCGCCACCGGGGCCAGCTCCAGCAGGAACTGGACCGCGGAGAGGCCCCCGCCCACCACCACGACACGTCGACCCGCGAAGTCCTCCGCCCTGCGGTATCCCACAGTGTGCAACTGCGTGCCCCTGAACTGCGACGCGCCGGGCACCCAGGGGATGTAGGGCCGTGTCCAGGTCCCCGCCGCGGAGACGACCATACGGGTGAGAAAGCGCTGTCCCGTGCCGCCGACCTCGGCCTCCACCGACAGCAGGGAGCAGCTCCGATCCGGCTCGCCCCGGCTCCCCGCCAGCGCGGCGACGCCGGGGTCGCCCTCGTCGGGGCCAGGGTCGCCCTCGTCGGGGCCGGTGGCGACCCGACCGGGACCCGCCTCCCCCACCAGGAGGGGTCGGGCAGGCAGGTCGGTCGGCCGAACGGCGGTGACGCGCGCGGGGCGCAGGACAGACAACGCGAAGCGTTCCTCGTAGCGGCGGTAGTAGGCGGCGACGACCTCCGAGGCGGGTACAGAGGGATCGGCAGGACCCAGCGCAAGCCCCGGCAGGTCGGCGATCGCGTGTGCGCGCCCCAGCGACAACGAATCCCAGCGCTCCCGCCATGCCCCGC
>JAKECL010000212.1 GCA_030460725.1 Propionibacterium sp. | reverse complement strand
TCCTGAATCGCGGCGAGGTCCGTCCTGATTTCTCGCGAAGTCCGTCCCAGATCGCGGCGAAGTCCGTCCTGATTTCTCGCGAAGTCCGCCCTAGATCCTGACGAAGTCCGTCCCAGATCGCGGCGAAGTCCGTTGTGGTGCTTGTCTTGGATGGTCATCCCATGGCCGGGTGCCGCTGCGCCCTCGTCTGCGCCGTTCCGTCGGTGTGGACGGGGGCGCAGCAGTCTCCAGATGGAAACCAGGGCGGACTTCGTCAGGATCTAGGGCGGACTTCGTCAGGATCTGGGACGGACCTCGCTGGAGATAGCGACGGACCTCGTCAGGAATTGGGACGGACTTCGTCGTTGGGGTGGTGGCGGGTGGTCTCACTCTGGGTGGTCTCTCCTTCGGAGGTCTCACCTTGGGTGGAGACCGGCGACGAGGGCGAGCCGGGGAGCTTGTCGCGCACGACGCCCGAGGCGTGGGCCACCACGTCGCCCACGGCCTCGGACGCGCTGGAGACCGCATCTCCGACACCCTGTCCGATGGTCTGGGCGAGCGGACCCACCCGGTCGATCACGGGTGCCACGGCGCCACCCACCGCGCGCGAGGTCTGGTCCCACAATCGGGAGGCAGGGTCCAGCAGCTGGGCCTTGACGGTGCGCCTCATGACCTTGCCGATCTGGTTGCGCGGCATCTCGGGGATGAACGCCAGACGACGGGGGAGGGCGTAGTGGGCGATCGACTTCTCCGCCCAGGCTCGCACCTGTTCCAGTGTGACGCCGGTGACGCCCTCGTCCAGGATGAGCGCGGCTGTCACTTCCTCGCGGTCCTCGCCCGCGGGCAGGCCGACCACCGCGACGTCGCGGACACCGGGCATCGAGCGGATGGCGTCCTCGACCTGGCTGGGGTAGACGTTGAACCCCCCGGACAGGATCAGCTCCTTCTTCCGGTCTGACATGGTGATGTAGCCGTCACGGTTGACGCCGACATCCCCGGTGCGGAACCAGCCATCAGGGGTGAAGACCCGGGCTGTCTCCTCAGGCATGCCGAGGTACCCGGGGAAGACCTGGGGGCCTCGGACGATGATCTCCCCGGGCTGGCCGTCCTCCACATCACGACTCGGATCCTCCAGGTCCACGAGCCGCAACTGCGTGGAGGGGAAGGGCAGACCCAGCACCCCGTGGCGCCGCGACTCCGACAGCGGGGCACCGGTGAGCACGGGTGAGGTCTCGGACAGCCCGTATCCCTCGACGATGATCCCGCCGGTGGCCTGTTCCCAACGCTGCGCGAGCTCCCGCGACAGGGGCATGGCCCCGGCGACACCGAAGCGGATGGAGGAGAGGTCTGTCCCCTCCTTCTCGGCGCGATCCAGGATCCTCTCGAACATCGGGGGCACCCCGACGAAGAAGGTCACGGGGCGTCGCCGGTGGGCCTCCAGTGCCATACCTGCGTCGAACTTCGGGAGAAGGACCTGGGTGGCGCCCAGGGAGGTGGCGGCGCACAGGAAGAACGTGAGGCCGAAGGCGTGGAAGTAGGGCAGGAGGCTGTAGAAGACCTCGCCGGCCTCGTGGAGCTTCCACACCCAGAACAGACACTGGTGGACATTGGTCGCGATGTTCGTGTGAGTCAGTGGCACCGACTTCGGGACGCCGTTCGTCCCTCCGGTGTGCAGAATGACGGCCGTGTCCGCGGCATCGGGTTGGGGAATGTCAGACCCGACCCGCCTGCTGCGTGCCACCGCACGGTCCCAGGAGCGTGTGGTGGGCGGCGGGGTGGCCCGCATCTCGCGGCGCTTCTGCCGGGCAGGTGCGATGGGCAGGGAGAGCAGGAGGCGCTGGGTGCGGGGGAGACCTGCGGAGATGTCAACCGTGAGGACGCGCCGGAGGTCGGTGGTGCCGTCGGTGGGGTAGGCGTCGGTGCTCTTCTCCCACACCACGGCGACGCGTGCATGGTTGCGTGCGAGCTGACCCGCGATCTCGGATGCGGGTGCGAGGGGGTTGTGCTCGGAGGCAATGGCCCCGATGCGTTGGCAGGCGTAGAAAGCGACGAAGGCCTGGGGGCAGTTGGGCAGCGCGATGGCCACGGTGTCACCGCGGCGCACTCCCGCGTCGAGCAGGACCTGGGCACCGCGTTCGGCCTGGTCGAGCACCTCACCGTACGTCGTGGTGGCGCCCATGTAGTCCAGGGCGATGTGATCGGGATGCAGGCGGGCGGTGGTGGCCAGCAGTTCGAAGAGCGGGGTGGTGGCCACCGGAACCTCGAAGGGAACCCCCGGGGCGTACTGGGCGTGGGCCTGCTCGACGATGCTCGTGGACATGCTGCTCGCTCTCTCGGGTTGTCGTCCGGTGCGGTCAGCCTACACCTACGCAAGCGTAGGTAGAGCGATGTCTGCCTGCTCAGACCCGGTCCGCGGCGAAGGTGTCGCACTGCTCCACGGAACCGGACTCCAGGCCGGTCGTGAGCCACCTCTGCCGTTGCTCGGCGGAACCATGGGTCCAGGTGTCGGAGTCGGCATGTCCCTGGTACTTCTCCTGGAGCCGGTCGTCCCCGATGGCGGCGGCCGTCTGCAGGGCCTGCGCAATCTCCTCCGCGCTCGGTGTGCGCAGGAACACCTCCCCGGAGTCCGGGTCCACGGTGCTGGAGGCGTGGTTCATCCAGACACCGGCGTAGCAGTCGGCCTGCAGTTCCATGCGCACTCCCGCCCCCTGGTCTCCCTGTTCCTGGGAGTCGTGGGCCTGAAAGGTGCCCAGGAGGTTCTGGATGTGGTGGCCCCACTCGTGGGCCACGACGTACTCCTGTGCCAGGGGGGCAGCGGAGGCTCCGAAGTCGGTCTCCATCTGCTGGAAGAAGCCGAGGTCGAGGTACACGGTCTTGTCGCCGGGGCAGTAGAAGGGACCGGAGGCGGACGTGGCACCCCCGCAGGCCGTTGACACGCTGTCCTGGAAGATCATGAATCCCGGCTGCTCATAGGCGACCCCTGGAACCTGGGAGGTGAGGACCTGCGTCCACACCGTGTCCAGGGAGTCCGCGGTGGTGACCATGCGGCACTCCGTGTGTGCATTCGCATCCGCGCCCGTGGTGCAGTGGGACAGATCCACACCCTGGGCGGTGGCGGGGTCCTCCGCTTCCTGCCCACCCAGCAGCCCGGAGACGTCGACGCCGGTGAACTGCGCGATCAGGAACACCGCGACCACCGCCAGGAGCGATCCGCCGCCCAGACCTGCGGCACGACGCCCCCCACCTGACCTCACGCGCCCGGAGTCGGAGCGCACCCCCTCGTTGAAGCTCATGGCAGGAGCGTAGCCGTCCCTCCCCCTCCCCGGGTCCTGGCGGCGGGTCGACCCAGGGGCCTCTTGCGCCGATGGCCCTTCAGTGCACCGTCAGGACCAGGGTGCGCAGCGTCGCATTGGGGTGGTACTCAAGGTCTGCGGAGACCTCGGGGGAGTCCAGGTGTGTGGGACGTGCGGCGCCTCCTCGAGCGATCTCGGCCACCGGGGTGACAGCCGCCTGCGGATCCGTGGCGAAAGCCAGTCTGGTCGTCGGTCCTTCCTCGACGATGCGCACGAGGTCGCGACCCGCGCCCATCACGGCGCGCCTGCAGAAGTCGTCGCCCAGGAGTTGGTGGCATCCGATCACTTCGACGACGCCCACGCGTCCCGCGACCAGATGGACGAGCAGCCCGAGGAGCTCACCGTCGACCTCACTCCAGTCCACGGTCGCCACCGAGGCTCCCTCCACAGGGAACTGGGCAGTGACATTGATGTAGGTGGAGTCGGTCCCGGGGTCGTAGGCAAGGCGTTCGCGTGGCGCGTGGTCAGGGAGGGAACGCCCCGGCGCAAGGGGCGAGTCGGGCTCGCGCGCGGGGTCGATCGGCTGCGGTACGACTTCCGGTGTGGTCTGCGGCATGTCTGTCTGGTCTCCTCGGGCGGGCTCAGGCATAGAAGCGCCCCAGGACATTGTCCTTGAAGGAGGCATAGCTTCCCTGGCCAATGGCGTGGCGGATGCCGTCCACCAGGTGCACGGTGAACCACTCATTGTGGATCGTCGCCAGGGTGGCCGCCAGGATCTCCTTCGCCTTGAAGAGGTGGCGGACGTAGGCACGCGTGTAGTGGGTGCAGGTGTAGCACCCGCACCCCTCCACCAGTGGCGTGAGGTCGCGGGCGAATCGGGCGTTGGTGATGTTGAAACGACCGTCGGGCCCGTAGATCGCGGCATTGCGCGCCACGCGCGAGGGGGTGACGCAGTCGAAGGTGTCGGCTCCGGCCTCCACCGCCGCGAAGAAGTCGTCGGGCTCCGAGATGCCCAGGAGGTGGCGGGGGCGGTCCTCGGGCAGTTCCTCGCACACCCAGGACACGATCCGCCCCAGGTTCTCCTTCTCCAGGGCTCCCCCCACCCCGAAACCGTCGAAGTGCTGCCCCTGGACGTCCATCTCAGCCAGCGTGCGGGCAGCGCGGCGTCGCAGGTCCTCGTACTGGGCACCCTGCACCACCCCC
>JAKECL010000211.1 GCA_030460725.1 Propionibacterium sp. | reverse complement strand
CCCTCAACCAGCTCTGATACCCCGCAATTTTTTGGCGCACCGGGGGGGCCCCCCGCCCGTTGGGGTGGGGGGGCACACCCGTTCACCACAGATGAATGGTCACTTCGCTGCGTTGACCAGCTCCATGCGGTGCGTGTCGTCCTTGTAGACCTCAGCTGCGTTCTCCGCGGTGACGATCTGCGGGGTGAGCAGGAAGGACTTGACGGGGTTGCCCTCCATGGACTCGTACTGGGAGTCGTCCAGCTTGGCGTTGTCAACCGTGGGGCTGGTGTTGCCCTCGGCGGCCTGGATCGCCAGCTGCACGGCACCCGCGACCAGCGGACGGGTGTCCTTGAAGATCGTCGCGTACTGCTTGCCCTGGACGACCCAGGTGACGGACTCGTCCTCGGAGTCCTGACCGGTGACGACCGGGATCGGCTTCCCGGCCTGCTCGACCGCCGTGATGATGGCGCGGCCCAGCGTGTCGTTCGGGGAGAGGACACCGTCGGGAACCTCGTCACCCTGGTAGGTCGAGGTCAGCAGGGCCGACATGCGGTCCTGGGCGTTCTTCGGCAGCCATCCCTGGGTGGCGACCTGGGTGAAGTCCTTCTGACCGGACTTCACGACCAGCGTGCCGTCATCGATCTTGGGCTGGAGGACGTCCATGGCTCCGTCGAAGAACTTCAGCGAGTTGGAGTCATCGGGGGAACCGGCGAAGAGCTCGACGTCCCACGGGGAGGCGCCCGCCTTGGCCTCCAGGCCCTCCATCAGGGCCTGACCCTGCAGCTGCCCGACACCGAAGTTGTCGTAGGCGATGTAGTAGTCGATGTCCTTGGTGTTGGTGAGCAGACGGTCATAGGCGATGATCGTGATGCCTGCGGCCTTCGCCTGGGCGAGCTGCGTGCCCAGCTGGGAGCCGTCGATCGCACCGATGATGAGGACCTTCACACCGTTCTCGATCATGGCCGAGATCTGGTTCTGCTGCTCCGCGACGCCACCGTTGGCGAACTGGATGGTGCAGTCGATCTTCGCTTCGGCACAGTTCTCCTTGAACATGTCCTCGGCCTCGACCCAGTTCTGGGAGGTCTTCTGCGGCATCGCAATGCCGACGGACACGTCCCCGGCCGCTGCCGCACCGGACTGGTCACCGCTGGTGCCTGACTCGGTGTCGGTGCCGGAACGTCCACCCCCACATGCCGTCATGGTGAGCGCCATCGCCATGACAGCCGTCAGGGAGGCCATCTTCTTCAATGTGTTCATGGTTTCCTTCTTCGGATGGGTGCTTCGTGGATGCGGAGCTCACCTGCCGGGCAACGATGCCCGGCACACACCGCAGATTGTGGTCCGGTGGACGGATGCCCGCCGGGATGGTGGGGCGGGGAGTACCGCGCCCGACCGATGTCACTCCTTCTGTGGAGTGTCACCGGGAGTCTGGACGAACACCGATGGCTCGTCGGCCACCGCCTCCGCGACCGGAGAGTCCGTGTTGGGGACCGGTGTGGGCGCCTTGCCCTCGGCCAGAGCCTTCTCGGTCTCGAGGATCTGGCGCTGGTTGCGACGGGCGTTCTGGAATGTCCCGATGAGGGAACGCTTGCCCTGACGCTTGGAGTAGACGTCTGCAGCGACCGCGAGCAGCAGGACCAGGCCCTTGATGATCTGGGTCCAGTCGGATCCCACACCCATCAGCTGGAGGCCGTTGTTGAGGAAGGCCATGACGAGGGCGCCGACCATGGTCCCGCCGATGGTGCCGATGCCGCCCCACACCGATGCTCCACCGATGAAGCACGCGGCGATGGCATCGAGCTCCCAGCCGGTGCCGTCAGCAGGACCGGAGGCGGTGGAGCGACCGATGAACACCATGGCTGCGACAGCGGCCAGCACCGAGGAGGTGCACATGACGACGAAGTTGGTGCGCTGGACCCGGATGCCGGTCAGGGCCGCGGCTGCGCGGTTGCCGCCGATGGCGTAGACGCTGCGACCGAGGACCGTGCGGTTGGCGACGAAGGAGAAGACGATCATGAGGATGACGACGATGACGCCGGGGATCGGGAATGACGTGCCCGGACGCCCCGTCGCGAAGAGCCACATGATCCACAGGAGGACAGCGCCGATGGCAGCCACACGCACAACAGGAACCCACACGGGCGCCAGCTCGGCGTTGACCTCGATCTGCTGACGACGCTTGCGCAGCTCACCCCAGGCCAGTGCGACGATGCCGAGGACCGCGATGAGCATGGTGGGCAGGTTGAAGGGGAGCACGTCGGGCGCGATGTCGGGAAGGTAGCCCGCACCCAGGGTCTGGAAGAACTTCGGGACGGGGACGGTCAGGGAGTGGCCGATGAGCTGGTTGGCACCGCGGAAGAGCATCTGACCGGCCAATGTCGCAATGAAGGCCGGAACGCCCCACTTCGCGACCCAGAAGCCGTGCCAGGAGCCGACGAGGAAGCCGACGGCGAGGCCGCCGAGCAGCGCAACGAAGGGCGGGAGCCCGTAGTCCGCTGCAAGCTTGGCGACGATGATGCCGACGAAGGCAGCCACCGATCCCACGGCCAGGTCGATGTGACCGGCGATGATGACCAGCACCATTCCCATCGCGAGGATGAGGACGTAGGCGTTGCCGGAGATCAGGTTCATGAGGTTCTGCGACTGCAGGACCTTGCCACCTGTCCTCCATTGGAAGAACACGACAATGAGGAGCAGCGCGGCAATCATGCCGAACTGGCGGAAATCGCCTCCGAAGAGGGAACGGATGTTCTTTTTCATTTCAAATGGTCCTTGGTTGTCTCTACCGGAGTTCAGGCCGTCTGCTTCTGCTTCTGCTTCGACGCAGTCATCAGTCGCATCAGGGTCTCCTGGTCAGCTTGGGCGGTGGGCACCTCGCCGGTGACCTCGCCCTCGAAGATCGTGTAGATCCTGTCCGTGATTCCCAGGAGTTCCGGGAGCTCGGAGGAGATGACGACGACGGCCTTGCCTGTGTCTGCCAGCGCCTGGATGAAGGTGTAGATCTCGTACTTCGCACCCACATCGATGCCGCGGGTGGGCTCGTCGAGGATCAGGACCTCAGGATCGGTGAACATCCACTTCGCCAGGACCACCTTCTGTTGGTTGCCACCCGAGAGGGTGGAGACCCCCGTCGTCACGGAAGGTGCCTTGATGCGCAGGTCTGTCCGGTACTTCTCCGCCACCTGGATGCCCTCGTGGAGATCCATGATGCCGCGATGGGTGATCTTCTGCGGCTTCGCAGAGATGATCGACTGGTAGATCTGGTCGAAGAGGTTGAGGCCCAGGGTTTTGCGGTCCTCGGACAGGTAGGCGATACCCGCGTCGATGGCCTCGGGGACGTCCGGAGCGCTGACCGGCTTCCCGTCGATCAGGATCTGTCCCGACTCGAAGAGTCCGTAGGACCGTCCGAAGATGGAACGCGCGAGCTCGGTGCGCCCCGCACCCATCAGTCCAGCCAGTCCGACGATCTCACCGGCGCGGACGTTGATCGTGGATCCCTTGCAGACCCAGCGCTCCAAGTTGATGGGATGGTGGACCCACCAGTCACGGACCTCGAACTTGATGTCGCCGATGTGGGAGGTGTGCTCCGGGAACCGGTTTGCCAGGGGACGACCCACCATGAGGCGGATGATCTCGTCCTGGTCGATGGGCTCCTGCGCGGCATCCATGTAGCCCACCGTGTGGCCGTCGCGGATGACCGAGACCGAATCGGAGACGGCCGCGATCTCGTCGAGCTTGTGGGAGATCATGATCATCGTGACGCCACGTCCACGCTGCTTGCGCATCAGGTTGAGCAGGTGGGCCGACTCCTCCTCGTTGAGAGCGGATGTCGGCTCGTCGAGGATCAGCAGGTGGACGTCCTTCGCCAGCGCCTTGGCGATCTCCACCAGCTGCTGCTTGCCCACGCCGATGTCCTTGACCAGGACATCGGGGCTCTCGTCCAGGCCGACCTCGGCCATGTACTTCAGTGCGCGCTTGCGGGTCTCGTGCCAGTCGATCGCCATGCCGTTGCGGATCTCGTTGCCGAGGAACATGTTCTCGGCGATCGACAGCGTCGGGATCAGTGCCAGTTCCTGGTGGATGATGACGATTCCGGTCTTCTCCGAGTCACGGATGCCCGCGAACTTCATCTCCTCACCGTTGTAGACGATCTCGCCCTCGTAGGTGCCGTGGGGATGGACCCCGGACAGCACCTTCATGAGCGTGGACTTCCCGGCGCCGTTCTCACCGCAGATCGCGTGGATCTCGCCCGCGCGGACACTGAGGTTCACGTCGTCCAGGGCTATCACGCCCGGGAACACCTTCGTGATGTGGCGCATCTCCAAGATGATGCGCTCGTTGGGTTCTTGTACCACTTGTTCTCCGATGAACGATCTGGCTGCCGTGCCGGGTGCCTTTGCCCGTCGACAGGTCGATTCTGCCCGACCACGACCGATGGTACGCCCCAACTTCACCCTCTGTAACCGAAATGCAATCTTTGACTTCGTTCCTTGAAGCCAATCGT
>JAKECL010000210.1 GCA_030460725.1 Propionibacterium sp. | reverse complement strand
GGGCGTCCACGTCGCAGGATCCGGGATCGACATCGCCGTGGTCGCCCAGTGCGCCACGCGCGTCGAATTCTGCCTCGTCAACGAGGGCGGCGCCCGCTTCGAGAAACGCTGGTCCCTGCGCGGCCCCGACATGGGGGTCTGGCACGGACACCTGGAGGGGCTGGGTGAAGGCGTCCACTACGGCTTCCGCGTGCACGGGCCGTGGGATCCCGACGGCGGGCTCTTCCACAACCCTGCCAAGCTCCTCATCGACCCCTACGCCCGGGGCCTGGAGGGGAGTGTGGACCTGGGTCCCCACGTCCACGCCCACCAGGTCGACGACGACCTCTACCCCACCACCTATCCCCTGGTGAAGTCCGAGCTGGACTCCGCCGGACACGTGCCGACCTCCGTGGTGGTCGGTCACCACTTCGAGGTCGCCGAGAAGCCACGCATCCCCTGGGAGCGCAGCGTCATCTACGAGCTCCACGTCAAGGGCTTCACCAAGAACATGCCCGGAGTCCCCACCCAGCTGCGTGGAACCTACGCAGGCCTGGCCCATCCCGCCTGCATCGAGCACCTGCACGCCCTGGGCATCACGGCGGTGGAACTGCTGCCGGTGCACGCGAAGCTGGACGAGTCCTTCCTCTCCGAACGTGGTCTGACGAACTACTGGGGCTACTCGACCCTGAACTTCTTCACGCCCGAACCCACCTACGCCACTGCTGCTGCACGTGCGCGAGGCGCCCAGGCCGTGGTCGACGAATTCCGCGGCATGGTGTCGATCCTGCACCAGGCGGGCATCGAGGTCCTCCTGGACGTCGTCTACAACCACACCTGTGAGGGCAACGACTCCGGACCCTCCCTGTCCTGGCGGGGACTGGACTCGACCCTCTACTACCGCCACACGCCTTCGCGTCCCATGCAGATGGTCGACGTGACGGGCACCGGCAACACGGTGGACTTCGACCACCCCCGCTCCATGCAGATGGTGCTGGACTCCCTGCGCTACTGGTCCCGCGAGATGGGGGTCGACGGCTTCCGTTTCGACCTGGCGGCGACACTCGGGCGTTTCTCCTCGGGCTACACCCCGCTCCACCCGCTGCTGGTGGGCATGGCCACTGATGCGGATCTCAGCCTGGACAAGCTCATTGCGGAACCCTGGGACGTGGGCCCCGGCGGGTGGCAGACGGGCAACTTCCCCACCCCGTTCTCCGAGTGGAACGACCGCTTCCGGGACTCCGCACGCAGTTTCTGGCTCTCTGACGTGCGCAACCTGTCCCTGGGGCGTGCGGCCTCCGGTCCCAATGAGTTGGCGACACGCCTGTCGGGTTCGGCCGACGTGTTCACCCACGGGACCGGTGCGCTGCGGGGGCCCCGGGCCTCGATCAACTTCGTCACCGCCCACGACGGGTTCACCCTGGCGGATCTCACGGCCTACGACCACAAGCACAACATGGCGAACCTGGAGGGCGACCGGGACGGGTCCACGAACAACCTCTCCTGGAACCACGGCCTGGAGGGCGCGGTGGCATCGGCCCTGTCCGACTCCGACGCACGCGACGCCACCGGCATCGTGGAGGACATCTTCCCTGCACGCCAGCGCAGCCAGCGCAACCTGCTGACCACCCTGCTGGTGTCCGCGGGCACCCCCATGATCACCGCCGGCGATGAGTTCCAGCGCACCCAGTACGGCAACAACAACGCCTACTGCCAGGACGGCCCGATCTCGTGGCTGGACTGGGACCTCTCCCGCGACCAGCTGGACCAGGTCGCCACGACACGATGGCTGCTCTCCCTGCGTGCCTGCCACCCGGTGCTGCGCCCCGCCACCTTCGCCACCGGTGCGCACCTGCCCGGTGACACCGTGGCCGACGTCGGGTGGTACACCCGCAAGGGGACCGGCATGCCCCAGGGCGGCTGGTCACGCGAGGACAACCGCGTCTTCCAGATGCTGCGCTCGGGCCTGGCCCATGACGACCTGGACGCATTGGTCATCGTCAACGGCACATTCCAGGCGAGGAAGGTGGCACTGGCCCCCGCCCACGGCCTGAGGTGGTTGCTCGTCATGGACACCTCCTGGTCCGACCCCTCCGACGGCGGCATCGACGTGGGACGCGACATCGGCCACCTCCCCCGCAGCCTGGAACGGGTGGAACCGGATGCGACCATCCGCGTCGAGCCACTGTCAATGGTGGTCCTGCTCTCCGAGGACCGTCCCCGACCGGCGCAGAGCCGGGCCCGCGCCTGAGGACCAGCGCAGGAGCCGCGGAGGACAGGCCGGAGTCGGGCCCCGAGGCGCCGACCATCTCCCGCGTCCGCCCCGCGAACCCACCCACCCACCGACACCTCACAGATGCCCCGGCCGGGGGCGGGCTAGGATCGTCGGGTGACCACGACCAGCGAAGACCAGCTCGCGAACTCGACCAACCAGGCATCCCTGGCCCGTACCCAGGCACGTTCGGAGGAGATCGAGGCCGCCATCGGGCGTGACCCCTCCCCCTTCCGCATGCTCACGGGTGCCCGGCCGACCGGGAGCCTGCACCTGGGGCACTACCTGGGCACCATCCGCGACTGGGTGCGCATCCAGGATCTGGGTGTGGACACGTGGATCCTGGTCGCCGACTACCAGGTCATCACCGACCGTGACGGCCTGGGCCCCCTGCGTGAGCGTGTGCTCGGGCTGGTCACCGACTACCTGGCTGCCGGGATCGACCCGACCCGCGCGACGGTCTTCACCCACTCCAGCGTGCCGGCACTGAACCAGCTGCTGCTGCCCTTCCTCTCCCTCGTCACCGAGGCCGAGCTCCATCGCAACCCGACCGTGAAGGCTGAACTGGAGGCCACCGACGGGCGCGCCATGTCGGGTCTGCTGCTCACCTATCCCGTCCACCAGGCAGCCGACATCCTCTTCTGCAAGGCGAACCTGGTCCCCGTCGGTCAGGACCAGCTCCCCCACCTTGAGCAGACGCGCCTGATCGCCCAGCGTTTCGACCGCCGCTACGGGCGCGCGGAGAAGGACCGTCCAGTATTCCGCCGCCCCGATGCACTGCTCTCCCACGCACCCCACATCCTGGGCACCGACGGGGTCAAGATGTCGAAGTCACGCGGCAACACGATCGAGTTGCGGATGAGCGCCGATGAGACGGCCCGCATGCTGCGCAAGGCGAAGACCGATGCCGAGCGCCACATCACCTGGGACCCGGAGAACCGGCCCGAGGTCTCCAACCTGCTGCTCATCGCCTCCCTGGCCACCGGCCAGGATCCCGAGGCCATCGCCGAGGACATCGGGGACCGCGGGGCCGGAGCCCTGAAGGCACTGGTGACCGAGGCCGTCAATGAGATGCTCGCCCCCGTGCGTGCACGGCGCGCGGAGCTGGAGGCTGACGAGGCCTACCTGCTCGACGTCCTCCACGCCGGCAACGAGAAGGCCAATGAACGCGCCGACCGGACCCTCCACGAGGTGCGCGAGGCCATGCACATGCTGTACTGAGCACATGCAGATGTGCACGCCCATCCCCCACTGACCAAACGGTCACGCACAGATGGGCACCCGGGTGGACCGTCCGAGGGGTGCCGGGCCTGCACCGCCCTGATGGGAGACCCCGCGCACAGGGTCTCCTCAGGGTCGACAGGAGCGCCTTCCCTTCCTGGAACGCGCCGTTGACCAGCGATAACGTTCATCCATGGCCCTCACGACCTTGTTCCCTTCCCTTCTCGGTCGCCTCCAGGCGGACCGGGGTCGAAACGCGCGTCTGAACCGTGTCGGTCACCTTCCGCAGGGGTCCGAGGCCGCTCGGCACGAGGACCACGAACCCTTCGGTCACGGTTCCCTCTCACAGCGCCTGAACTGGCTGCGCGCAGGAGTCCTGGGGGCCAATGACGGGATCGTCTCCATCTCCGGCCTGTTGGTGGGTGTGGCCGCGGTGGACCCCTCCGACACCAGTGCCATCGCCATTGCCGGAACGGCCGGCATTGCCTCGGCGGCCCTGTCCATGTCCGTGGGCGAGTACGTCTCCGTGTCCACCCAGCGCGACACCGAGCGCCAACTGGCGGTGGAGAAGCACGCAGACCTGGCCCGTGATGCGCTCGGCGAGGAACGCCGGCTCGCCGGGATCTGGGAGGACAAGGGCCTCAGCCCCGAAACCGCCCGCACCGTGGCCCGGGAACTCACGGCCAGGGACGCCGTCGGCGCCCACCTCACCGCCGAGCACAACATCGATCCCCATGACCTGACCAGTCCGTGGGCAGCGGCTCTGAGTTCCCTGGTCTCCTTCGTGGCCGGCTCCGCCCTGCCCTTCCTCACCATGCTCGCCTTGGGACCACACCTGCGCATCCCCGCCACCGTGGTCGCCGTCATGGTGGCTCTGGCGGTGACGGGCTGGGTGAGCGCCTGGCTGGGCGAGGCTCCGCGCACGCGGGCCGTCGTGCGCCTCTTGGTGGGCGGGGCCGCCGCACTGTGCCTCACCTACGGCATCGGCCACGTCTTCGGGATCAGCGCCTAGGGTGG
>JAKECL010000209.1 GCA_030460725.1 Propionibacterium sp. | reverse complement strand
GGGCCGTCCGGTTGTCGGCCGAGAGTCGGTTCGTTCCCCAGGTGCACATGCCCGCTCGTACCCTCGGAACATGACGGTCATCGATGTTGATCCTCCGTCCCGGGTCACCGCAGGATCCGCGAAGTCCGCGGACACCGACCTCCCGGGTGACGACGCCACGCCCGATCCGTGGGCGTTCGACGAGCAACTGGTGGCGCTCCTGCGCGCCGACTTGGAGGACGAGGCGCGTCCGCCTTCGTCGACGACGGACGGGCGGGCGACCCGGTGTCGGCACCTCGGACGCCACGCCGAACCAGGCGTGGCCGCACCGGGCACCGAGTGGGACCGCGTGCTGACCTGGGCCGAGGAGCTGCCACTGGTGCCCGAGCGGATGTACGACCACGAACTGCTTGACGCCACGCAGGAGCGGGTCCTGGCGAAGCGCGTCCAGCGGGGGATCGTCGCCGCGCAGGCTGCCGAAGTCGCTGCGGCATCAGCGAACGGTGAGCATCACCTCTCCCGCATTGCGCGACGTGAGATCCGCGAGGGACGCCGGGCGGTGGACACCCTGGTGCGCGCGAACCTCCGACTGGCGCGCGTGATGGCAACCCGGATCCCCAGTGCGCTCAGTGAGGAGGACCGGATCTCCTTCGGCATCCTCGGGCTGATGCGCGCGACGCAGACCTTCGATCCCGACCGCGGCCGGTTCTCAACCTACGCGACCTGGTGGATCCGGCAGACGGTCTCGCGCGGCGTCGACGACACCGGGCGGCTGATTCGTATCCCCGTGCACGCTGTCGACCGGCTGCGCACCATTCGACGCACCGAACGCGAGATGACGGGTGCGCTGGGGCGCACCCCCACGCGCGAGGAGCTCGCCGTCGAGTGCGACATCAGTCCGTCGACGCTGGCCTGGCTGCAGGTCGTCAGCCTGCCCCCGCTCAGCCTGGATGACTGGATCGGGCAGGATGACCCGGAGTCCCGCACCAGCGACTGGTGGACGATCTTGACACCCGAGGACGCCGACGGGAGCGATCCCTTCGCCGCTGCCGATCAGCGGGCGTGCGACCGCGGTGTGATCGCCGCTCTGGACCGCTTCGAGAGCGACGTCCAACGGGGGCACGCGATCTGTACGGCACCCGGCCCGATCTCGCGGTCTGTGGAGATGCTGCGTCTGCGCACGGGTCTGGTCGACGATGAGGAGTGGACGCTGGAACGCATCGGCCAACGTTTCGGCATCACGCGTGAACGCGTCCGTCAGATCGTCAGCAGGCTGGTCGCCGACCCTGAGCTGCGTCGCCGCGTGGCCGCCGCCGCCGACCTCCCCCTCACAGGTGGGACGCGCGGGCACAGCGACGAGGGCGGGGCGGGTGCACGTGCGCACGGCACTGGCCTGAAGCACATGCGTGCCGAGGCCGAAAGCAACGCGCAGGTTAGGCGCCACAGCCGAGAAGGAGATCGGGAGCGGGGCGAGGAGCGAGCCACAGCACCCGATGAGTCCGTACTGACCGCCGTGGACCTCAAGGTGCTGTTCGGCTGACGGGTCAGCACCCGGCCGAAGGCGAGGGGGAGGCGCCGGGACGGTAACGGGCTCAGTTCACCGGAACGGCCTCAGTTCAGCGGGTGGGGACCGGGGATCTCACGCACCGCGACGACCTCACGCCTTCTGCACGGTGATCGTCCAGGACGCGTCGCCCACCCGCTCGAAGTTCGTCACCGGGTACCCGGAGTCCGCCGCCCACCGCGGAATCGAGTCGGTGGCCTGGGTGCAGTCGAAGTCGATGACCAGTTCGTCCCCGATCTCCAGGCCGGAGATGGCCTGCTTCGCCTCGACCAGCGGGAAGGGGCAGACCTGTCCGACGGTGTCGAGCCGGAACGTCCTTCCTCCCGCCGCAGGCGCGTCCGTGTCAGTGACCTCTGTGGTCGAGGCTGTGGGTGTCTCGGTCTTGATGAAGGGCTTGGCGAGGACGTCGAAGAGGCTCATGGGTGCTCCTGGTCGGTGTGTGGGACGGTGAATGAGGTCGGAGAGGTCGGGAGACGCCCGGCGTGCACCACAGGGCACAGGGCACAGGGCGCCGCCCTCGTGGATGTCGGGGTCAGGGCGTCACGCGGACCAGGGCCGGCACGCCGGCCCCCACCCCGCCAGCGCCCGCAGGGGTCACCAGGGTGGCTCCCGCTCCCGCACGGCGGTGGGTCTGCACGAAGACCCTCGCGGCGAACCCGACGCCGAGGAACGTGAAGAGGAAGGCAACCCACCCCTGGTAGCTGAAGAGCGCGGTCTGGACCAGGGAGTTGCCGATGGTGCACCCACCTGCCAGTGCCGCACCGACCCCCATGATCGAGCCGCCCGCCACCGCGCGCACCGCCGTGCGGGCATCAGGTGCGCGCAGACGGAACTCCCCCGAGCCCTTCGCCGCGATGTAGGAACCGGGGATGATGCCCAGCACCAGGAAAACCCCCCACCCCAGCACCGAGGTGTCGCCGGTGGTGAGGAACTGGACGATGTTGGCCGAGGGCGTCGTGATGCCCAGTCCGGAGTTCTTCCCCGCCAGCCACCCTGAGAGCGGGTAGGCGAGCGCGGCCAGCGCTCCGACCACGGCAGCAGTGGCGAAGGGGCTCCAGGCCTTCTCGAAGAGCACGTGGGCCACACCCCGGCGTCGAGCGGCGGGCTGGGCCAGGGGACGGACGTGTGCACGCTCTCGGCGCACCAGGACCGCCGTGAGGGCCACCAGCGTGGCCACCAGGACCCAGGCGCTGATGCCCAGGGAGTCGGGGATGGAGGAGAGCGAGGACTGTGCGCCGGTGGCAGCCTCGTTGAAGGGCTTGAGCGCCCCGAACTTCATGACGGAGGCAAGCAGCGCATAGAAGACCAGGGCGATCCAGGATCCGATCAGTCCCTCGCCGGAGCGGTAGTAGGTGCCGGTCGCGCACCCACCCGCCAGGACGATCCCGATGCCGAAGAGGAACGACCCGCCGATCACTGCGGCCCAGGCGATCTGGGGGATGCTCACCTGGATTGCCCCCGTTGCCAGGAGCACCTGGACCAGGACCGCCTGGGTGGCGATGGCCAGCAGGAAGGCGGTGAGCCACCGTGTGGATCCGTTGACCCACACGTCCCGCATGGCATTGGTGACGCAGAAGCGTCCGCGTTGGAGGACGAAGCCGAGTGCCGCGCCGAGTCCGAGTGCGCCGAGGACCATGGTTGCTCCAGAGGTTGGGGTGTCGGGCCGACGAGGGCGCCCCCCGAGTCGAATGTCCGCACCCGGTGTGAGCCCTCGCGACGTGGTTGCGCGTCCGCCTGTGGGGCGACCCTCGCCCCGACGCCTCGGGACCCGCTGTGCGGAACCCCGGTTGGCAGAGACGCTAATGGCAGGTCACGGGTCCTTTGAAGCCCCGGACCATCAGGCGAGCACATGTGACGGGCGGTCGTCGGCGTTGGTCACTATCCCCGGCGCGTGACATCGGACGACCTGCTGCGTCCGGCCCTCGTTCGCGTACCGGACCGGGGGTCCCTACTCTGGTCATCGTGTCAGATCCGGTCGAACTTGCAGCCCTGATCGGGGTCGGTGCGTTCACGCGGGGTCGGGCCTACGCGAACCAGGGCCGTGTGCGGGTCCTCGACCACCAGCCCGAGATCGGCAGGGTCACCGCCCGGTGCGCGGGTTCGGGTGGGGTCCCCTACAGCGTGGTCGTCGAGTACGAGTACTCCCCGCGTGAGGTCCTCACCGCCGTCGAAGGCCGCTGCTCGTGCCCGGTCGGACACAATTGCAAGCACGTGGTCGCCACCGTGCTGACGGCGCTGCGTGCCGAGGCTGAGGCTGCCTCCCCAGGAGGCCCGGGCACTCCCGAGGGCCCCAGCACCTCCTGGCGCACGGTGCTCGATGACGTCATGCCCCCGGCCGGGGCACCGGTCACCCGCCTCGCCCTGGTCCTCGTCTTCTCCCCCAGGCGCGCTCCGGGAGCGCCACTTCCCGACGGCTCTGCGGCACCGGTGTCACGATGGAGGCCGGACCACGGGTCGCCGGGTCATCTCCGGGCGCGTCCGATGCGCATGGGGAAACGTGGCAGGTGGATCGTCACCGGTGCCTCCTGGTCCCGCGTCGCCCAGCAGGACGTGGAGGACGCCGATCCCGAACAGCTCCGCGCACTCGAGGAACTGCTCCGCCTGGACCCGGACCGTGACCCGTATTCCTCGCGCAGCCGCGACTGGCTGGACCTCACCGACCGGATGGTCCCTGACCTGTGGAGGGTCCTGTCCGACATCGTGGCCTCCGGCGTCGAACTGGTCGAAGCTGACTCCTTCACCCCGGTCACTGTGGAGCCCGCGCCCGCCCGCGCAGAAGTCGCAGTCGAGCAGGACAGTGCGGGCGACCTGCACCTGCGTCCCGTCATCATTCCGGGCGCCCCACGTGCTGCCGCGGGCGCTCCACGTGCTGCCGCCCCACGTGCTGCCGCGGCTGCCGCCTCACGCGCTGCTGCCGCCCCGAGTGGTGGTGCCATGGATGCCGCCGGGTCCC
>JAKECL010000208.1 GCA_030460725.1 Propionibacterium sp. | reverse complement strand
CCGCGGTGCGTGCCCGGGCCTGGGTGTCCGGGTGGAGGTGGCGGGGGGACGGGTGCGGGCCCGACCCGGCGTCGGTGTCGGCCACCTCCGCGTCCAGCGACGTCACCAGGCCCAGGAAGGCCGTGAACTCCAGGGGTTGTGCCGCGTGGGCCCCAACGACCAGCGACTGGGCCAGCGAACCCGTACCCAGTGCGTCGGTGGCGCCTGGCTCGCGTCGACCGGGACCCACCAGGGTCGAGGCCTCCCACGTGCGCAGGCCCGTGCCCTCCAGGGTCGTCTCCAGGAGGAGGGTCCCTGCAAGGGGATCGCATGTGCCGCGGATGTCGGCCACGTGGGTGGCGGCGCGGGTGTCCAGGGTGTCCGTGATCGTCAGCTCACAGTCCTGGTGGGGGGGTGACCCTCAGGTGGACCAGGGCTCGGTCGTCCTGCGCGCGGTCGGTCACCACCGTGTAGCTGACGTCGTGGGTGTTGCCCCCGGGTGAGGTCCACCGGGCCTGGGTGCGGATCTCGCCAGTGGCAAGGTCCAGCACCTGCTGGTGGTCCTCCACGCTGCCCCTGCACTGCGCGTCCAGCGTGACGTCGAAGCAGTCGTCGAAGCTGCCCGTCCCGTCGCTCAGCCTCAGCCCCGTCCATGCGGGGGCACCTGCGCGGATCTCACGACGCACCCCCTGGTCCTCCACGGCGGCGAAGAGGCCCGCGACCTGGAACTGCGTCTCCACGCGGTGTCGGCTGTAGCCCTGCCCGGCTGCCGGGATGCGCGCACCGAAGTGTCCGTTCGCGGTGAAGGTCGGGTGGAAGGCGTCACCGAGGGGGTCGGTGCCGACGAGTTCCCACTCGCTGGGGGATGTGGGGTGCATGACAGGGCTCCTGGACGGGATCGGGAGGCCTGTGCCCCGGGGCGCGGTGGTCTCCGGGTGACCTGGAAATCCTAGTCGATGGGGGCTCCGACGTGCTCAGACCCTCGTGGCGGGACAGGCCGTGTGCGCTCCGGGGCGTGGAACTCCGGTGCCCTCAGTCCGTCACGCGCAGGAGGATCTTGCCCTGCGCCCCTCCTGAGCGACTGAGCTCCAGGGCGTCCGCTCCCTGCTCCAGGGCGAAGGTCCGGTCGATGTCGACCCGCAGGTCCCCGCGTGCACACAGGTCCAGCAGGTCTGCCAGGCGCGGGCCGTCGGGTCGCACCCAGATCCAGCGCCCCGAGTGTTCCTGGACCCGGGGATCTGCGATGGACACGTGACGTCCGGCGTCGGTGAGGACGTCGAGGGTGGTGTCCAGGACGCCGCCGACCAGATCGATGACGGCGGTGACTCCGTGGGGGGCGACCTCATGGACCCGGTCCGCCAGTCCCTCCCCGTGGGCCAGGGGCAGGACGCCCAGGCGGCGCAGCTTGTCGTGGTGGCGGGGCGAGGCAGTGCCGATGACGCGTGCGCCCCCTCGGAGCGCCAGCTGGGAGGCGATGTACCCCACGCCACCGGAGGCGGCATGGATGAGGACGGTGTCCTCGGGCGTCAACGCCAGGGCCTCGACACACCGCAGGGCGGTCAGGCCGGTGAGGGGAAGTGCGGCGGCCTCCTCCAGGGTGACCCCGTCGGGGACCCTGGCCAGGGAGGTGGCAGGTACCGCGACGTACTCCGCGAAGGTCCCACCGGACAGGACGTCCTTGCGGGCGTATGCGGCGACGCGGTCTCCCACGCAGAACTCCGGCACGTCGGGGCCCAGGGCTGTGACCTCCCCGGAGACGTCCCATCCCGGGACCACGGGGAAGACCACGTCGAACAGGGCGTCGAGCCCGCCTGCCATGACCTTCCAGTCCACGGGGTTCACCGCTGCGCGGTGGACCTTGACCAGGACGCATCCTGGTCCGACCTTGGGGGTCGGGATCTGGGAAAGGGTCAGGTCCTGGGGCTCCCCGTAGCGGGAGTAGATGAGTGCACGCATGTCGAGTGCAACGCCACAAGGGCCTCATGCATTCCACGCGGCGCCCGTGGAATGGTGGGGTGGGACCCGCCCTCGTCACTGGCGCAGCCGCGGCCGCTGCGCTCACCCAGCCGCGCTCACCCAGCCGCGCTCACCCAGCGGCGCGACGCGCCTTGAGGAACCCATCCACCGCGTCCCACAGGCTGACCCCGACCACCACGAACCCCAACAGGATGCCCAGGATGCGCCAGGTCTCCTGGCCGATCCCGCCCACCTCGGACAGGAAGGCCACCAGCTCCGGGTTCACCAGGGTCCCGCGCACCATCAGGGTCAGCGTCCAGGTGACGAAGACCACCGCCAATGCGACATTGAGGGCCGCGAGCGCCATCGTCCAGCGTCCCCGGAGGTGGACCAGGACGGCCAGGACCCCCTCCAGTGCGATCAGGACGAACAGGACCGCCACTGCCGTGGGCCACAGCTGTGGGTTGAGGAAGGGCATGGACTCCCCTCCCACGTAGGCCAGGCCCCGCGTCCCGTCCCAGATGAGCGCACCGACCCCCAGGACCACGAAGACGAGCGAGGCGACCAGGTCCGAGACTGCGGCACCGGTCTCGCGCGGTTCCGGGAGCTGGTCGACGCTCCATGTGGTCCCGGTCCTGGCACCGGTGCGTTCCATGACGGCGAAGACCAGGGTCACCCAGAAACACAGGTGCAGGGCCACGGTCAGGCTGATGCCCACGGAGTGGGCAATGACCTCCGCGATCGACGCGTTGGCCAGGACCTGCCCCAGTGCCACCGCCCCCAGGACGCACACGGGGACGATCGTCAGCAGCATCTTCAACAGGCGCCACCAGGTGAGGAAGTACTGCGGGCCGATGAGGTGGAGGGGTCTGTCGGCGAAATGGGCGGCCAGGACGGAGGGATCCCCCAGTTCGTCGAGCACTGATCGTTCGGCGCTGCGGGGGTCCTCCCCTGCCTCGGTGCGGGTGTCGATGGCCTCGTTGATGGAGGCGCTGAGCTCCCTGCGCACGTCCTGCTGTGCGGCGGCGGGCAGACTGCGGACGGTGGCGTCCAGGTAGCGCTCGGTCAGGTTGGTTTCCATGGCGGTGCTCCTCGTCTCGGGGGGGTGCCCCTATGTCGTGTGTCAAGCGGCGGGGATGAGTGTTTTGCTGGGTGGGGTGTAGAGGGAGCCGTCTCGGAGCATGGCGTGTAGGACGAGGATGCGGCGGTGGGCCAGTGCCATGACTGCTTGGTTGTGGCGTTTGCCTTCTGCGCGTTTGCGGTCGTAGTAGTCCCGGGAGGTGGGGTCCGTGCGGATGGCAGCGAAGGCCGAGAGGAACATGGCTCGTTTGAGGCGCTTGTTGCCCGCGTGAGAGACGTGCTCGCCTCGGATGGAGCTTCCCGATCGTCTGGTCACCGGGGTCAGTCCAGCGTAGGAGGCCAGATGGGCCCCAGTGGGAAAGGAACGCCCGGCGGTCTCGGCGATGAACACGGCTGCTGTCCTGAGCGCGACGCCGGGAAGTGAGGTCAGGACGGCGTGAAGAGGGTGGGCCTCCACGAGGGCTTCCACCTGGAGTGCGATGTCGCGACGTTGGGCATGGAGGGCTTGGAGCTGGGCTGCCAGGTGTGGCAGGACGAGAGCTGCGGCACTGGTTCCAGCCACGATCACACTTTGGTGGTTCAGGGCATCAACGATGTCCTGAGCCCAGGATGTGTGCTTGCGTGCTCCTGCCTTCTTCAGTTTCGCGTCAATGCGTGCCTTGCCTGCTCCTCGCAGTTGAGCAGGGGTAGGCCAGGTGGCGATGACGGTGAGGATGGCATCGTGGTCGAGGCGGGGGCCCAGCACCTGCTCCAGGGAAGGGTGGATCTGTGTGTACAGGCCGCGGATACGATTCGATGTCTGGTTGATCTGGCGGGCCAGATCCACATCGAAACCGCACAGCATCGACAAGGACGCAGCGTCCTCATCCTCCAGGGTCACTGCTCGTAGGGTGTGGGGCATCGTGCGGGCTGCCTCAGCGATGACGGCGGCATCCTTGCGGTCCGTCTTCGCATTGCCCGGGGTGAGGTCCGCGATCCGTCTCATGGACAGTCCTGGAAGGTAGCCCACCAGGATCCCCATGGACTGCGCCAGTGCTACGACGAGCGCTCCGATGGTTGCGGGCTGGTCGACAACCAGCAGGACGCAACCATGACGTTGCAGATCCTCCAAGAGACGGCGCAGTTTGTCCTCGTCGTTGGGCAGACCGCGGTCGTAGAGCACCTCACCCGTTCGGGACTGGGCATTGGCCCAGTGTTCGCTCTTGCCGACGTCCACCCCGAGAAACACGTCAATCGCGGAGATATCCATTCACTTACCCCATCGTCTCGACCTCGCCAGAGGGGCCGGCACCCCGGGTCAGAGTCCCCACATCCACGTTACGAAAGACCGTCATTCATGCGGTCATTCCCCTAATCAGCGGTCGACTCTGGCCCAATGCCCCACGGTGACAACACCCCCCGGATCATCAAACACAACAGGGGCAAGACATCATGCCGCAGGCCACCGGCCCGAACCCGAAGTCTCGGGCTCACCAACAAGGTAACGGG
>JAKECL010000207.1 GCA_030460725.1 Propionibacterium sp. | reverse complement strand
CCTGGAGGACGATGACGGTACCTCAGCCGTCTCGATCTCCGCCTGTACGGCCCAGGATCTGCAGGCCACCGTCACCGTGGGAGGCATCCCCACGGTCGGCTCCGGTGCCACGGTCGATCTCACCCTGGAGGGTCCCACCGACCGGCAGTGCACCACATCTGTGGGGCAGGTGGCCATCCGCATCCTCAGTGGTGACCAGACCCTCTTCGACTCCGCCGCGTGCGCGTCCGGGCAGTCCGGGTGGACCCCACTGCTCCTCACACCCGGGTCACGGTGGACCGGGAGCATCCCCTGGGACGGGAGGACCTATGACGGATGTTCCCCCGTGGACACCGATGGGGACGGGCAGGCGCAGGTGGCGGGTGCGGGCACCTACCGTGCGCGCGCCTACCTGGACGGGGTGGCGCTGGGCCCGGAGGTCGTCTTCGAGGTCCGGTGAGCCGGGTGAGGTGTTCCAGGTGAGGCAGGTCGGGTGAGGCGGATCGGGGCGGGGCCCCTGCTCACCACCCGACCATTCCCGAGGAGGCCATGGCGTGCTGGCGCTCCAGGTTCTCCTGGATGAGCTTGGCACGGTAGGGGCCGATGCCCTCGACCTCCTGGAGGTCCTCCACGCTGGCCTCGCGCAGCTCCGAGAGCGTTCCCCAGTTCTCCGCGATGAGCTTGATGACGTTCCAGGGCAGCCGCGGGACCAGGGACAGGGCGCGGATGCCGCGTGGCTGGACCACGCGGTCCAGGTCGGCGACGTCGAAGACCCCCAGACCCAGCACATTGGCGATGGCGGAGAGGTCCACCAGGCGGTCGCCTCCCAGTTCGGACAGATGCGACTCCGCAGCTGCGATGGCGGAGGGATCGCGGATGTAGTCGCGCAGCACCAGGGCGCGTTCGGACGCCGAGCCGCGGACGAGGTCGTCGACCTGGAGCGCCAGCAGGCGACCGTCGGAGCCGAGCTCCTCCAGGTACCCGTTGATCTCGGAGGTGATGCGCCGGATCATCTCCATGCGTTGCATGACGGTGGCAACGTCGCGGATCGTGGCGGAGTCGCGCATCTCCAGGACCGTGAGGGTCTGGAGGACTTCGTCGAGGCGTTGGCTGTAGCGGTCCAGGGTGTCCACCGCGAGGTTCGCGCGCGAGAGCAGGGCCTCGGGCTCCTCGACCGTGTGGTGGAGTTCCCCGACGTAGATCGAGATCAGGCGCATGGAGGCCGACAGGGAGAGGACGGGAAGTCCCGTGTGGCGGGCGGTGCGCTGGGCAGTGCGGTGACGCATGCCGGATTCGTCGGTGGGGATGGTGGGATCGGGCAGGAGCTGGACATTGGCCCGCCGGATCCGCCAGTTGTCGGTGTCGAGGACCACTGCGCCGTCCATCTTGCACAGCTCACGCAGTCGGGACGCGGAGAACTCCACGTCCAGCTCGAAACCGCCGGAGCAGATGTCGAGGACCTCCTGGGTGTGGCCCAGGACCACCAGGGCACCGGTGTGGGAGCGCTGGATGCGTTCCAACCCCTCCCGCAGTGCGGTACCCGGGGCAATGGCCTGGAGGGCCGAGCGCAGGGTTGTCGCATCTGAACCCATGTGTCCGTCTGCCTTCCGCCGCGGCCGCTGCTGACACTGCGAGTCTACGGCAGCGCCACGTCCACGGCGGACCGCAGGTCGGGGACCGGGCGCACGAACATGCCCTCGATGGCGTGCAGGTCCTCCAGGCCCTGCTCGGGCACCAGGGCCGTGGTGAAGCCGAGACGCGCCGCCTCCTGGAGACGGCGCTGGACGCCGGTGCATGCCCGCAGCTCACCGGTGAGACCCACCTCGCCGATCGCCACGAGTCCCTCACGTGGGGGTTGGTCACGTGAGGCCGAGACCACGGCCAGTGCACTGGCGAGGTCCGTGGCGGGCTCCACCGCACGCGCGCCACCGACGGTGGAGACATAGACGTCCAGGGCTGAGGTGTCGTGCCCGAGCCTGGCCTGCAGGACCGCGAGGACCATCGCGATGCGTGAGTGGTCCACCCCTGATGTCGTGCGTCTGGGGGAACCCCCGCCGGGGGAGGCGGCGACGAGCGCCTGGATCTCGGTGGGCATGGGACGCCGTCCCTCCAGCGTGACGGTGACGCATGAGCCGGGGACCCTGCGACTGGTGCGCGAGAGGAACAGTCCGGATGGATCGGGCAGGCCGCGGATCCCGGTGTCCGTCAGCTCGAAGCACCCGACCTCGTCGGTGGGCCCGTAGCGGTTCTTCACCGCCCTCAGCAGACGCAGGCGGGAGTGGCGCTCGCCCTCGAACTGGCAGACGACGTCGACCAGGTGCTCCAGGACCCGTGGTCCGGCGATGCCGCCGTCCTTCGTGACATGGCCGACCAGGAGCACCGGCAGGTCGAGCTCCTTGGCGGTGCGGATCAGGCCTGCGGCCACGGCACGCACCTGGGCGACACCCCCCGCCCCGCCCTCGACCCGGGTGGACTGGATCGTCTGGACCGAGTCGACGACCAACAATGAGGGCGAGGTCGCGGCGACGTGCCCCAGGATGGTCGCCAGGTCGTTGTCATCGGCCAGCAGCAGGGAGTCCTCCAGTGCCCCGATTCTCTCCGCGCGACCCTTGATCTGGGCAGAGGATTCCTCCCCGGAGACGTAGAGGACAGGGCCGACCCCGCCACTGGCACGGGCGGTCCGCGCCGCTCGTGCTGCCACGTCCAGCAGCAGCGTGGACTTGCCGACCCCGGGCTCCCCGGCCAGCAGGACCACCGCACCGGGGACGATCCCCCCGCCCAGCACGCGGTCCAGTTCGCCCACTCCGGTGGGGCGGGAGCGCGCGGTCGTCGAGTCGATCTGGGGGATGGGCACCGCCGGCCGACGTGGGGTGACCGCCGCAGGGGCACCCGCGGGGGACGCCCCGACCTCCTCCAGGGTGCCCCACGCCTGGCACCCGCGACACTGGCCCACCCACTTCGGGGAGGACCAGCCGCACTCCGTACACCGGTAGGTCGCCTTGTCCTTCGTCATGGCGCACACGCTACCCGTCCCCGTGTGCACCTGCGCCACACGCCGCAGGACCAGCCCGATGCGGTGGATCTACTCCCCGGCGCCCCACGTCCCCGGCTCGACGAGGAGGTCACGCTGGGGGCCGACGCGACGGACATCGATCGAGCGGACCATGTTGCGGTACGGGTCGGTGCCGTTGCGGGGGATGTTGACGTAGCGGATCGAGTGTCCCTCCTCCCCGACCACCAGCACCTCGAAGTCGTCGGCCAGTGCCGCCCGGGTCACGGCGTCCACCAGGACTCCGGACAGCCCCGTGAGGTCGGCCCAGGTGTCTCCGGAGTCATCCACCGCGGTACCCGCACAGCCCGGGAACATGAGTTCGGCGGCCCGTGGATCGGGCACGCGGGCCAGGGGCCGGGCGGGCCCGCCCTCCACGGCCACGACAGCACCGGAGCCCAGTTGCAGGAACTCCCCGTGCCCCTCAGGAGTCTCGGGCACCCAGGAGTCGGGGAAGGGGGGCGCTGCAGGCAGACTCCCGTGGGGAACGTGCGTGCGGCGCACCACGATCCGTTCCGTGGTGCTGTGGTCGAAGGCGTCCTCGGGGAACTCGGCGTGCAGGCCGGTGTACTGGTCTCCCCAGAAACCCAGGCGACGGGCCTCCCCGTCGCAACGTCCCACGTGGGTGACGCCCAGGAGCCACTGTCCCTTCGGCCCGAGGCGCATGGTGCGCACCGTGCACGTCAGGCCCGCAATGTCCACGGTCGTGCGTACCGCGACCTCAGAAGTGGTGAGGCGGTCCACCAGGCCGCGTGCGGTGGTTCCGGCCACGTCGCTGGCCTCCAGGACACCGGCCAGACCCAGGCGCAGGATGCGCCGGTCCGGCGCCAGGACCAGACCGTGGCGAGCGTCCAGCGGGTCCACGGGCCACAGGCCGGAGCGGTCGATGAACAACTCGTGCAGGTCAGTCGTCCGGGAGTCCTCCACCTGCGCGGCGCCGGTGGGGTCGCGCCAGGTCCACCGACCGTCGGGGTCGATCTCCAGGCGGCACACGGGGGAGCGCGTCCCGTCCTGCCCGATGTGCTCCAGCAGCGCCCCGGGGAGCAGGTGCAACGGCTCCAGGGCGACGTACTCGTCAATGAAGGAGGGTGTGGCGGAGGCGGGGTGCCCGCTGCCTGTCCACGGGGCTGCGAAGTGCCCGTCTCCGATCCTCCCCGAAGTGCGGGAGAGGACCGGTGCGCGGCTGTCGAAGCTGTCGAGGTCGAATGTGAGCACCAGGACGCCGCCGTCGGGCAGACGTGGGTCCTGACCCGTGGCGTCGGTTCCCGCTGTCCCGGAGGGCGTCGTCGTCCCCGGCATCGCGTCCGGGGGGAGGAACCCACCGGTGTCCCCTCCTGAGACGGGGTGGTCGGGGCGCAGTGCGGACACGAGGTGGTCGGCAGTGGGGGCGGGACCGACCTGGGTGAGGGGAACCATGAAGCCCGAAACGACCAGGGGGGAGAAACCGGCCACGCCATGGTTGGTCCGGTAGAGCTCCGC
>JAKECL010000206.1 GCA_030460725.1 Propionibacterium sp. | reverse complement strand
CTGCTGTTCGAGCAGTGGAGTGTCCTCGTCGGCCATGGTCACCACATCACGTCCGATTCGGATACCTGCGGGTGGTAACCCGACGACGTTCCAGTGTCGGATGCCGGTCGGAGTAGCCCGTCACGTGCCGCGTACTCGACGGCCTTCGTAAGCCAGTTCGTGAAGGCCTTGTCCCAGTCGATGACGCGACGGTCGTTCATCTGAGCACTGGTCTTGAACTTGTCGGCCTCGCGGTCAAGATCGAGGTGGAGCGCTCCGGCTTTCTCTTCGTGTTGCGGCTTGGGTGTCCAGTCGTCGGGGATGGGGGTCTTGGGTTTCTTCTTCGGAGCGGGCGCAGGGTCCGCGTCAGCGGACGTGACCCTCTCTCCGTTAGGAGAGGGTGAGGGTGAGGGTGAGGGGGAAGAACCAAATCGGAAGGGTTCCCCCTTTTTTGGGGTAACTAAATCGGAACCTCCTGAAACCAAATCGGAAGGGTTCCCGGAACCAGAATGGAACCAAATCGGAACCAAATCGGAAGGGTTCACTTCGACGTCCACGAACTGCTTCGTTACCGCCCCAACCTCTGCAGCGCCCTTCCAATCGGGGTGCTCTTCAACTGCTCGGCGCACCTCTCGGGACACCAAGGCCATGAGTTTCTGAGAGGCGATCGCCCCATGCTCGCGGACGATCCCCTTCGCCATGTTCGGGCTCTTGAGTCCTCCGTCGTGACGCACGAAGGACCGCACGAGGGATTCCTCCGTGTCGGGGTCCACGGCGATCAGTTGACGCTGGCCGAGCTGCCATGCGGCCTCCCGAAGCTCCTGGACGGTGACACCCTGGGTCATGCGCACGAGCTTGGCTTCACGCCACTCCATGACCCCGCAGGCGTTCAGCGTGGGGTAGGTGAGCATCGTGAAGTACAGCCACTGGGCTGGCATCGGCATGTCCCGGAAGTCCGGGTCATTCCAGATCGTCAGGTACACGCTCGCGTAGGCTCTCGCCATCTTGTCCTCCTCTCTCGCATTGGTGCACTTGCCGCATGTAGCGGAGTGCTGTGATCCGCTGGTCGCAGTGGAGGCACCGGTGGATGGTGCTCTCGGCCAACGCGTTGTCCCGTGTCAGGTAGGTGCTCACCACTCCGCCTCCTGTTCGACGATGACGAGCCGGACGCGGTGCCAGCCTCGGGGTGATCTGCCGGTGTCCCTGCGGTAGTCGGGGCCGATGAGGTAGATCAACTCGCGGCAGGAACAGGTATGCCCGCGAGCTTGCAGGGATTGCATCGCCTATATTCCTTCCGCGTGGTTCCGGCCCCGCAAATGGCACATGTTCCCGGAAAATGCTTCGAGCGCCTCGCCTTGTGCACTAAGGCGTCGTTTACCCGTGCGCATTCCTGGGAGCAGTAGTTGCGCTCGCGAATCCAGGACCGGTACTTTCTGAATACCTTTCCGCAGATCGAACATGCGACCTCGGCGCTTGAGAACTCGGCACGACACTCCTTTGAGCAGAACCGTCTAGATGACGCATCCTTATGGCCGTGTGCCTGAAAGGTCTTTCCACAGTTCTCGCAGGTCGCCTCACACTGCTCACGCCTATGCTTCTGTCGGCAATCTGCTGAACAGTATTTCGTGGCTTCAATAAGCGATGGCCATGTGACGAACTCGGCCCCACAGTGAGCACACTTCTTTGTCAGGCTTTCAACTGTCCCGACTACATAGACAACCACTTCAGTCCGCGCTTCAGACTTGCTGGTGAAGGACTTCCGCCCAATGACTTCGGTTACCTGAACGTCATCGGGAAAGGCAACTTTATTGAGCCCATCAAGCACCAGCTTGAGCATGTTGTCAACATCGCGGCGCTGTCGTGTTCCGCTGAAAAAGTGAGCAGATATCCCGTAAGTGATGTCGGGGTCAGTTCCTCGCCGGTGTGTCTGTTCGAGGAACGCAGCCGCCACCTTCGCTTCCGCAGCCTTGGTCCGCTCAGGAGTGTAGGCGTGGCTCTTGTTGCCGCGATGGTTAAAACGAGGGCGCGACTTGGACGCCGGTTCCCCGTGGACCGTGAATGCCGCAACGATGTTCGATGTCGAGGGGATTCCCGCGAACAGGGCGGGTTGGGTAGACTGGCTCATAGCCACTCCTTGCCTAGATCAAGCGATGTGGTCAGTCCTCGCGAGGTGTTTCCAGCACCTTGCGGGGACGTTCTCATTCTACCAGTAAGTGGCGGAATCATGCGGAAAACTCCCTCCGGCACGTCGATGATGAGCTGCTGAGTGCCCGCGGTCATTGCCTCCACTCCCTCCAGAGCAGGTATGCGAAAGCCCCGGCGATTGCCGGGGCCGTGATTGCGATGATGAGGGTGGTCATGAGCCGCCCCCGTATCGGACGTGCTGCTCTAGGGCGGTCACGTCCTGCGCGAGGTCGGTGAGTGCCGCGTGGTCTGCGGGATGCCAGATGTGGCGCGTGTGGGTCACGCGGTCCACGAGCTCCAGGCGCGGCTGACCGGACTCCACCGTGACATGCAGGTCGAGCGACCCGGCACCGGGAATCGTGCGAGAGAAGCGGGCGGTCATGCGGACCACTCTCCGAAGTCGAGGACGCCCTGAGACAGGCGGCGTGCGGCGACCTCGCAATAGCGTTCCTCCAGCTCCACACCAACCGCCTTGCGTCCGAGGAGCTTCGCGGCGACCAGAGTGCTGCCGGAACCCGCGAAGGGGTCCGCAATCACGCCGGTGGGGCAAAGCGCTATCAACGCCTCCAGAACATCTCCGGGTTTCGCGTGCGGATGCCCACACTGCGCCGACAGCCCGGCCGGAGTTCCAAGAAATCTCACACGAGTCCCGAAGATGCTGCTGCGCATTTCCGTGGGAGGCCTCTGGTCTTTCGGCAGCGCACCTCGCCCAGTTTTCACTTGCCTCCCCCACTGCTCTCCATGGCCGAGGAAGTAGATTGCCTCACAATCGCGGCGGAGCTTCCCGAACGCGCTTAGCGCCCCACCGTCCAGCGGCTTCACATAGATGCCAATATGGCGCACGTCGCGCGGCGGGGGTTTGAAGAGCGAGCCGAACATAATTGCTGGGCGATCCCCCCACAGTGCGAGAGCATGATCGCGAGCGCTAGTATCCGTGTCATTTGCGATACTTTGAACGTCGCGCTGTGTCCCGTTGAAATCACATTTATTACGGTCGCCAAATGATGTGCGGCTAACTCCGTGAGTTGTCCACTTGATCCCGTATGGCGGGTCTGTGACGAGCACGTCGGCCCCGGTCCACCATTCGGGATGTTCCAGGCAGTCCCCGCAGTAGAGGGTCACGTTTTCGTCCTGGTAGTAGGGGCTGGTCATAGTTCCTCCTGTAGGTTGCCGGTGCCCATGGGGGCGGTGGGTGTGAGTCTCTGCTGCTCGGCGCACCCGGCGTCCCATGCGGCTTCTCGCGTGGGGAAGATGACGCCGGGGAGGAGACGGTGCGCGAATGTGGTCGGCTGGTCGGGGTCGAAGCGGTGAACGGCGCGCACGTCGTCAGCCGCGTGCGTGCGCTGACAGTCCGGGCAGATCTTCATGCCGCCTTCTTCCTTCTCCGTGCGAGTGCTGCTCGCTGTGCTGGTGTCCTGCCTCCGTAGATGCAGGTGCGCGCTTCGGTCCGCACGCTGCCTTCCATGCGCATTGCGAAGTCGAGGCACTTCTGGCGGACCTGGCAGCCGCTGCAGATGCTCAGGGCGTGCCTGTTGAGGTCACTGATGCCACCGAGGTGCGTCTCCCACGGCGCTGGACCAACCTCCGCGCACGCCGCCTCCACCTGCCATGGCTCCGCTTGGATGATCGGTGCGACTGGGTTGACGAGCATCACTCCACCTCCGTGATGGTGACGAGGTGAGCCATGTCGGCGGGGATGATGATGGTCCCGCCGAGCTGCCCCCACACGGTGATGCGCGTCTGCTCAGGACGGCCCAGGCGGAACACGCCCTCCACGCGGCCCTGCAAGGTGATGCCCGGGCCGCTGATCGCGACTCGGGCCCCGGGATACAGGTCTGTGAGCTTCACGCTGCATCGCCTCCGTCAGCCTCAAGCTGGAGCTGCTCCGGGAAGCACATGACGGGCTTGCGGCTCAGGTGGTAGGCCACGAGGTACACGACACGGCCTGCACCGATCTCGGGGAGAAACACGCGCTCCGAGTACTCGATCGGAGTGTCGATGACGGTCTTGCCGGGGACCACGGTTCGCTTCCCGACAACCACACCGCCCCAGAACTCGCGATCCTCGACGCGTCCGCCAGCTCGATTGATGCGCGTGGAGGGGCGCGCCGATTCCTCATAGGTCGTCGTCATCGGGTAGGGATTCCACTCACTGTGTGTGGTCTGCTTCTTGACGACTGTGCCGGTCATCGTGACGCGATCTCCAAGGTTGAACTCGCTCATGCCGCATCGCCCCCCGCATCCTCGGGCTCAGGCATCTGCGTGACCTGGCCCTGGATCTCCTCCACGCGCCGCTGGATGAGCTGCTGCACGTCCGGTGACGCCGCCTGCCACATGACCCGCAACTCCTCC
>JAKECL010000205.1 GCA_030460725.1 Propionibacterium sp. | reverse complement strand
CAGGTCTCTCCGCAGGTGCCGCCACCTGGCGCACAGCCGTACCGGTCCTGGTCTGCGGCATCATCGCGGCCATCGCCTACTACCTGCTTCCCACGGGTCTCCGCGTAGGCGGTGATGCGCTCGACGGCGTCACCTACTACGAGCCCAGCGCCACGTATGTCCTCGTCGCTGTCGCCATCGCGGCACTGAGCGCGCTGCTCGCGACTGTGGTCGCACGTCGAGGCGCCCGCCGTGCGACCCGGTCCTGGCGCCCCTGAGCAGGCGTGTAACCGCGGGAAGCTGACACACGTCCACGTCGGAACGCACAGTAGAGCCCCGCCTGGCGGGACGTCGCGTGATTGGCAGCGCCTCGCACAGGAAGAACGGCCGCCACGGGTACAGGATCATTGACGCAGCTTCCGGGGGCGCTGTCCTGGTCGATCTGTGCCGGCCCACGCCCCCGGAACCGCTGTCTCAGTGCGCGAAGTGGCGCGTGTGGGTGAGATACATGGTGATCCCGGCGGCCTTCGCAGCGTCGATGGACTCCTGGTCACGCACGGAGCCCCCGGGCTGGACCACGGCCTTCACTCCGGCGTCGATGAGGACCTGGAGTCCGTCGGCGAAGGGGAAGAAGGCATCCGAGGCGGCCACCGACCCGCGTGCGCGCTGCTCGGGACCCTCCGCCCCGGCATCGGCGGCGCGGGCGCCACCTGCGGAGTCGACGTCTGCCGCGGCGTCCCCGGTCACGCGTCCACCCAGGGTGTTCGCACGCTCGACGGCCAGCTTGCAGGAGTCCACGCGGTTGACCTGCCCCATACCGACCCCCACCGAGGCCCCGTCCTTGACCAGCAGGATGGCGTTGGAGCGCACGGCGCGCACGGTCCTCCACGCGAAGGAGAGGTCTGCCAGCGTCGCTGCATCTGCGGGCGCTCCAGCGGCGAGCTCCCAGTTGGTGGGATCATCTCCTGGGGCATCGACATCGTCGCGACGCTGGATCAGCAGTCCGCCGCTGATCTGCTTGAACTCCGCACCCCCGCGGCGAGGCGGCACGACCTGCAGCACGCGCAGGTTCTTCTTGGCGCTGAGGACCTCCGCCGCGCCCTCCTCGAAGTCCGGGGCGAGGACGACCTCCGTGAAGATCGGGACGATCTGCTCAGCCAGGGCCACCGTCACCGGGCGGTTCACGGCGATGACCCCGCCGAAGGCGGAGACCGGGTCGCAGGCGTGGGCGCGGCGGTGGGCCTCCTCGACGGTGTCGGCCACCGCGATGCCGCAGGGGTTCGCGTGCTTGATGATGGCCACGCAGGGACGTTCGTGGTCGTAGGCGGCGCGCAGCGCCGCATCCCCGTCGGTGTAGTTGTTGTAGCTCATGGCCTTGCCGTGCAGCTGGACGGCGTGGGCGATCCCGGGGGCCTGGGGGTGCTCGTGGTCGGCGTCCCCGAGCCCGTGGTCCCCGCAATTGCACGAGTCGCCCTCGTCAGTGCCCGCCGCCTCGTCCACGGGGGTGTCGAACTCCTGGTAGACGGCTGCTGCCTGGTGGGGGTTCTCGCCGTAGCGCAGGCTCTGGGTGCGCTCGAAGGCGCCGACGACGACCTCGGGCAGGCGGTCGGCGTCCGGGATACCGGCCCCGCCCTCGTCGGCCCCGGCCTCCAGGAAGACCGCGCCCAGCGGCGTCCCCTCGACGGCCTCGTCCGCGGCCTCGGGCAGTTCGGCCGCGAGGTCCGCGCGCCCCGTCTGCCCGGCGAACCACTGGGCGATCTCCAGGTCGTAGGTGGCGGTGTGGGCGAAGGCCTGGGCGGCGAGCTCGCGGCGCTCCTGGAGCGTGAAGCCGCCCCGTCCCAGCGCCGCGACCACCTGGGGGTAGTCGCCGGGATCGGTCACGACGGCGACGGAGGGGTGGTTCTTCGCGGCGGCGCGCACCATGGAGGGCCCACCGATGTCGATCTGCTCGACACACTCGTCGAAGCCCGCGCCCGAGGCCACCGTCTGCTCGAAGGGGTAGAGGTTGCACACGACCAGGTCGAAGGCGGCGATGCCGAGGTCGGCCAGCTGGGCGCGGTGGGTCGCCTTGCGCTGATCGGCAAGGATGCCGGCGTGGATGAGGGGGTGGAGCGTCTTGACGCGTCCCTCCAGGACCTCCGGGAAACCGGTGACATCCTCCACGGGGGTCACCGGGATGCCTGCCCCGGCGATGCGGGCGGCGGTGGAGCCGGTGGAGACGATCTCCACGCCGTGGTCGCACAGGGCCCGTGCCAGGTCGACCAGGCCGGTCTTGTCGTAGACGGAGACGAGGGCGCGCGTGAGCGGGCGGGCGTCAATGGGTTCGAGGTTGTCGAGGCGGACGGACATCATTCCTCCGGGGTGCGTGAGCGGTCAGTACCCCGGCGCCCAGGCGGGCGACGCCAGCGGGGTCGTGCCCGGCCGCTCCCCGGTGGTTCCCCACCCTCGCCAGTCGCGACCGTGTCCAGTCTATCGGGCCGCGTCACACACGCGTGTGTGGCGCCCGTCGCGCACGAGGGCGGCCCCCGCCTGCGCTTTCAGCACCCGCCCCGCAGCGGGACCCCGTGTTAGCGTGGGCGCCGACACAGTTCGCCGGGACAGATCGCCACCCGGACCTGACATGCCGAGGAGGGCGCATGGATGGCATCCACGTCGTCGCCGGAGACCTCGAGACCCTCTCGGTCCGGGTCGCCGAGGTGGCGGAGACGGTGTCCGGCCTCGACCTGCGCTCACCACTGGTGCATGCCCGGTCCGCCATGCCCGGAGCTGATGCGCGCTCGACCATGGAGGCGACGGGCGACGCCCTGGAGGACAGGGCCACAGCACGTGCCCAGAGCCTGAGCGAACACTCCGACTCGGTGTCCGCAGCGGCGGCCTCCTTCGCCCGCACGGACTCCGATCTGGAGGCCTCCCTGCAGGCAGCTGGCACTGCCACGGCTGCGCCCTCCCCAACCGGACATGGCGCGGCCGCCCGCCTCTCCGCGCGGATGGAGTGACCTGTGACCTCATGGACCGACATCCAGGAATGGACCCCCGCCCCTCTGCGCACCGCCGCCACGGAGCTCGCTGCCTCCCGCGCAACGCTCGTGACCGCAGCCGACGCCGCCCGGGCTGCTCTGGACGCCGTGCGCTCGGAGGGTGAGGCCGCTGACGCTGCGCGCTCGGCGCTCTCCCGTCAGATCAAGGCTCTCGACGCCCTCGTCGCGGATGTGTCCGAGGCCCTCATGGCGACCTCCGAGGCCGCCGACGGGGTCTGGGACGTCCAGACCCAGGTCGACGAGTGCCTGCAGAAGGCGGCCATTGACTCCCTGGTGATCGGGGCGGACGGGTCGGTCCCCTGGGAGCAGACGGTGGTCGAGGATCCCTCCCGCTACCCTTCCTTCCGGGTGGAGAGCAACCGCTCCGAGGCCGAGGCGCTCGCAGGCATGGTCACCAAGGCCGTGGAGCGTGCCCGTCAGGTCGACGCGGCGTACCGCGGGCGGCTCACACCCGTGCGCGATGGAACCCACACCTCCGCAGAGGACAACTCCTCCTTCTCCCAGGGGCTGGCCGACCTCCCGGACTCCTCATGGTCCGCCGATGAGGTCGCCACGTGGTGGCAGGCTCTGACCGATGGAGAACGTGCCACGCTGATCTCGACACACCCCGAGCTGATCGGGAACCTGGACGGCATCGACATGGGGTCGCGGGACAAGGCCAACCAAGGGCGTCTGGGGGGACTCATCGATTCGGCGCAGGCGGAGTACGACAAGGCACTCCAGGACCTGATGGGAACGACCGACGAGAGCGCCGCCGTGACGGCATCGGCGCGCCTGGCCCGTGCCCGCGAGCGCCTGGAGGACCTCCAGGCCGTGCGGGACACCCTGGGGGCACCCGGGAAGTCCAACCCCCGTCGCCTCCTCCTGCTCGACACCTCTGGGGAACGCGCGAAGGCCGCGATCTCGATCGGCGACGTCGACACCGCCCGTCACGTCGCCACCTATGTGCCGGGGATGGGCACCACGCTGCGTGACGGCCTGGACTCCTCCGCCAGACGCATGGTGGCCCTGCGCGCGGAGGCCGCGGTCACCGCAGGAGTCGGCAAGTCCCATGTGGCCACGATCGCCTGGCTGGGCTACGACGCTCCCCAGGGAGTGGGGCAGGCTGCCCTGACGTCGCGGGCGCACGCCGGTGCCGACCGACTGGAGTCCTTCACCCAGGGCGTGCAGTCGTCCCGGATGGCTTCCGGTGCGGGGGATCCCCACCACACGGTGCTCGGCCATTCCTACGGGTCCACCACGTCGGGTTTCGCGGTACGGGACATGCGTTCCGACACCGTGGACGACCTCGTCCTCTTCGGATCTCCCGGCTCCGGGGTCCAGGACGTGCGCGACTACAACATGGCGCCGGGGCACGCCTGGGTGTCCGCTGTCGACTCCCACGACATCGTCCAGGGCATCGGCCCGGACCATGCCTTCGGGAAGAACCCGGCGACGATGGAGGGGTTCTCCCACCTGTCCAACCAGACCCGCGGCGTCTCCGGCTTCTGGGGTTGGTTCAATCCCGCAGATCGCCATTCC
>JAKECL010000204.1 GCA_030460725.1 Propionibacterium sp. | reverse complement strand
GCGTCGTGAGCTGCCTCAGACCCTGGGCTTGGAATGCGGGGGGACGTTGTCCATGAGGCGGCGGTCATTCGCCCCGTCGCCGCGATCGGGATCCACGTCCTGCGGTGGCGCCACGTCCGCCTCGTCGACCTTCTCCTCCCACGAGGGCGGCAACCCTCGCTCTATGAGGTGACGATCGACCTCCGAGACGCGCACCACCCGACGCCTGCGGCGACGTGGAGGTCGGGGCGGCACGGATCCTTCGCTCCCGGTGGTGGGAGCAGGCCCACCGGAGCCGGGGACATCGTCGGTGAGGACTGGTCCCCCCCGGTCCCCGGGCCGGGGCGCACCCGCAGGTGCGCCGACACCGCTCCCACCGTTGCCCGCAGGGTTGTCGGCTCCGGGGTGGTGCGGCGTGTCCGGGACGGTCATGGACGAGGAGCCGTGCGGCGCACGACGTTGTGCAGGACCGCGTCGGACTGTGCACCTCGACGCGTCAGGCCCAGTGCATCCCGCAGTTCCTCCACCATCTGTTCCTCGTCGCGCTCCGCGCCATCGGAACGCACCCACTCGGCGAGTTCGTCGAGCTGGTCGTCCCCGTAGGCGGCCAGGGGGAGCCCGCGGGCAATGGCCGGACGTGGGTCGCGCGGAACATCCGCCCTGATCCCGCCCCCGGAGTCGTCGGCGGACCGCGGACCGCTCCGAGCACCTCCGTCGCTGCCTGCACCAGCATCCAGGGGATCGAGGGTGTCCAGGCGCTGACGAATATCGTCCGTGGCCGCAACCTGGGCATCCAGGAGCGGATCGGCCTCTGGTTCATCCACGGCGGCGTCCTCGGGAATCTCCACGGCCTGCTCGATCGGTCCGTTGATTCCGTCCACGGCATCGAGGACGACCTGGACAATCTCCTCCGCCTCGTGCTGGGGGTCGATGAACACCGCCATGGACAACTCGGTGCGGACCTTCCATCCCTGCGCTTCCAGGAGGGCCGGCCAGACCCGATCGCGCACGCGTTGTGACGGCTCGTCCACGTAGGTCTGGTCGTCGGTGAGAACCGCGACGAGCAGGCGCCCGGGAACCTCGGGATGGCCGATGGCCAAGGGGATGCGCATACCCCCCGGGACACCCACATTGGGGACGACCTCGAGACCCATGCCGTAGAGCCTGTCTGCCAGGTCCACCAGCAGGCGGTCCGGCGCGGTCTCCAGGGTGGGCCATTGCCCCGGCGGCGTCCCCTTCCCGCCCTCGGCGACCTCCAGGAGGTCCACCAGCATCCGAGCACCTTCGGCGGAGACGCGCGAGCGGTCCAGCTCTGAGGCCTTGATGGAGGACACGACTGTGAGATCCCCACGCACCGTCCGCAGGACGTCAGCCATCGCGGACAACCCACGGGGCGCGGACAGCATCCCGAAGTCGTGCAGGACCCTTCCGTGGGGAGTCTTGGCGAAGCCCACTGCCAGGATCACGTGGTCGCGACTGAGCCCACGTGCAGTGGTCGGGTCGGCCACGACGAAGGGCTCCACGGCCTCCGGGCCGAAGAAGGCGGACAGCCCCGGGGAGGTCTCGACCGTGCGGGCCACCGCCTGGGCGATACGCGTGGCATGCAGAGTGTTCAGAGCGACCACAGCCAGCGAACGGTCGGGATCGGTCAGGGCGAGATCGACGACCAGATCAACCACGGCCTCGACCTCGGCGGCCGAGGACTCCACAGCGGCGGCACCAGGGGCAGGCATGCCGGACCCCTCGGTCCACACCGCCTCCACCGTGGAGGAGGCCGTCGTCCACGGGACGGGCACACCCGTCCCCTCGACTCCGTGTGCGGCCAGAAGTCGCGCAACCTGGTCGTTCAGGCGCGCGGGACGCACCTGCAGGCGTGTGGTGGGCAGGACCTCGGTCAGTGCCGACACCGAGCCCCCCTCACGCATGCGCGAGAGATCGGCGACGACCACCACCTGGCGGGCACGGGCCACCAGGGGGATCAGCTCGGCCAGGGGCAGGTCATCCACGTCGTCCAGGACGACGAGGTCGATGCGATGCCCTTCGGGCACCAGGTGGGGCACCAGTGTCGGCACGGTGAGCATGACGGGAACGAGGTGGGTGACCAGGGGGTGTCGGGAGACCAGCTCGGTGGCCGAGACACCGGAGTGGAGAGCGGCCAGGAGATCACCCTGCTGCTCGGGCCGGGTCGCCAGGGCCTGACGACGCAGCCTGTGGAGGCGTTGCAGGGCCTGGGGGGTCAGCGAGGCAACCTGACTGACGTCCAGCTCCCGTCCCTCCTCCAACATCCCCTCCAACCTGGCGGGGTCGAAGCCCCCGAGCCGGGGTTCGGAGGCGAGCATGAGCCCCAGGGCGGATGCCCACCACGCCAGGTCGAGCTCCGCGTCCAGCAGGTCATCGGACACATGGCGTGCCCTCATGTCGGAGGCCAGGTCCTCCAGGCCGGCCTCGGAGAGGGCCTTCAGAACCGCGACCCTCTGGGGCAGTTCGCGCGCGCCCTCAGGATCGGCGTCCAGGCGGTCCAGCAGACGGGCCAGGTCCGTGACGGGCATCCGCGCAAGGTCTGGATGCGAGGTCGAGAGCAGTGGTGAGAGCCGGTCCAGGTCCACACGCACCGATGCGGCCAGAGTGGCGGCATCGTCGAGGCGCTGGGGCAGGCGGGGCCACCCGTCGGAGTCGCAGTGACGACGCCACACGTCACGCTTCTCCTGGACCTGGAGGAGCTCGTGGTGCAGGTCCTCCACGTGGCGGCCCGGACGGACCAGGTCCTTCGCCTGCTTGACCAGACGGGAACGCTGCGAGCGTCTCATGGTGATGCCGTGCTCACGTCGCCACCGCTTGGGGGCGGTGGCGATCACCATGTCGGCGGCAGAGCGCTCGAAGACGGCAGGGCGGAACACATCCAGCGCCTCGCGCACCCCCTCCAGCATGCGCAGCTGCTCCTCCCATTGCGCGAGCGTCGTCGCAGTGACAATGCCGGTCTCCCCGGCCACCGCTCCCATCTGGACGCGCATCTCGGGAAGGGTCTCCGTGGCGAGCCTCTTGACGCGCAGGAGGATGTCGGGAACCTGTTCCGCAGAGTTGATGACTGCCCCACTCCAGGCATGGTGATCGCTCGTCCGCGAGAAGATCCCGAGCGCATTGGCACGGTGCAGGAGGGTGCGGGCACGCTCCCCCTGGTCGTGGGCCACGTCGACAAGGACGTCTTCGCGCAGGCGCACCCGGGTGCGTGGCGCCGGGTGGGCACCGGTGAGGTCGGTGAGCACCTGGAGGGCGTCGTAGGCGGAGGCCCCGAACCGTTCGAACGGGCGGTGCAGGTACGTCGTGTAGGAGGACAGCGCCTCGCGCACGCGCCGCAACTGGGAGCGCATGGCGTCGACCTCCGCAGGGTCGACGACATCGGAGGTGTCGGACATCGCGTCCGAGAGGCGTGCGCGCAACGTCTGCGCCTCGTGCGCATCTCCGTCGATGCGTATGGACATCCCCTCCAGGCCGAGTCCACGCAGACTCGCCTCGATGCGGGTGGTCCGCGAGGGCGACCCCGCCACGTGGAGTGTGGAACGTCCACGGGAGCCGGAATCAGCCAGGATCGCGGCGAGCACCGGGGTGTCGTCGCCGCCGTCGGGGACGTCGATGACCAGGGAGCGCCCGGCCGCTGCTGCCTCGACCACGTCCTGCTGACGTGGGGTGAGGTCACCCACCCCGGGCTCCTCCCACGGGTCGCGGTCCCCTGGACTGGGCTCGGGAAGGGAACGCTGAAGCTCCTCGCGGGCCGCGGTCTCTCCGGCCAGGGCCCGCACGACCCCACTCAGCGCGAGGGTGCCCGGATGGTCCAACTCGCGCAGGAGCACCGTGGCCGGGTGCTCGAAGATGCCCATGACCAGGTCGTCGCGCAGGTCGAAGTGGGGCAGCGGAGCGGCCACTGCACGCAACGTCGCCAAGGCGCGCGACGGGGAGAACCCATGGACCGTGCGCGCCTCCGCCAGGAGTGCCACCATGTCCGGGGCGATACGCCGTGCCGCGAGGGCTGCACCCAGTTCCGGTGAGATCTCGGCGCCGGGACGCAGGGTGAGCAGGATGTCCGAGTCCGACCCCTCCTCCACGAGAACGGGGCGGAGCATCGCGGGGGCAGAGAAGCGGACCCCGCCCTCGTCCCACTGGGCGCGTCCGATGGCCAGATGGATGGGTCCCACGCCGTGGCGGGACGTCAGTTCGCGCGAACGCCGAAGGATCTCACGGGCCGTCTCCAACGCACGGGTGTGGGCCGAGGGCTCGCGCACCAGGTTCGACAGGCGGGTCGTGTGTTCGGCATACAGCTGGGCCAGGCCACCGGGATGCGCCTGGGCCAGGCTCAGTCGCGGTGCACCATCGGCTGCCTGATCCGCCGCCGTCACGGCGGCGAGTTCGTCGCGCCACCGGGACACGGCCTCCGTCAGGAGATCCGCACCGGGCGCGTCGGGTTCACCCGTACCGGATGGACCATCGGGGGCGGGGGCCTGGGATCGTGAGAAGAAGCTGGGTGCCACGCTCCCACGGTAGTGTGCGCAGCCGCCACAGCGTCGAGGCGTGCCGTACTTCTCAGGGATCGGCGTCGATCCCTCCAGACGAACCAGGGGGG
>JAKECL010000203.1 GCA_030460725.1 Propionibacterium sp. | reverse complement strand
CTCCCCGGCCGGGAGGCGCATGGGGATCGTGCCCACATGTGTTCCCCCAGCCATCCCTCCGGCGGACTGTGCGGGGGCATCTGGGCGGGGTTCTGCGTGCGGGTGTCACCTGCGTGACCGGTGGTGGGGCCGACCCGAGGGCCGTGCGCGGGACCTCGGTGACGCGACCCTGCCTTCGCCCGGGCGGTGAGGCTCCCCTTACCTCCGCGGTCACTCGCGCTAGGATGGTGAGGCTGTGACCGGCCGCCCCGCACCCGCGCGGAGCGGCACTGAGCGGAGGAAACTGGGCGTGACCACACTGAACGTCGCCGTGATCGGCGCTGGACCTGCCGGGATCTATGCCTCGGACATCCTGTCGAAATCGGGACTTGACGTGAGCATCGACCTCTTCGAGCGCCTCCCCGCCCCCTATGGCCTGGTGCGCTACGGGGTGGCGCCGGACCACCCGCGCATCAAGCAGATCATCGTCGCCCTCTACCGGATCCTCCAACGCGGGGACATCCGTCTGCTGGGCAATGTCGAGATCGGCCGTGACGTGACCATTGAGGACCTCCGCGACCACTATGACGCCGTCATCCTGGCCACGGGCGCTGACCGCGACGCCCCCCTGGACATTCCCGGTATCGACCTGCCCGAGTCCTACGGGGCCGCCGACTTCGTCTCCTGGTATGACGGGAACCCCGACTATCCGCGAACCTGGCCGCTGACCGCGCGCGAGGTGGCGGTGGTGGGGGTGGGCAATGTAGCCCTGGACGTGGCGCGTGTGCTCGCCAAGCACGTCGAGGACCTCATGGTCACCGAGCTGCCCGCCAATGTCGCCGAAGGCTTGGCCTCGAACCAGGTCACCGACGTCCACGTCTTCGGTCGCCGCGGTCCGGCCCAGGTGAAGTTCACGCCACTGGAACTGCGCGAACTCGGCAAGGTTCCCGATGTCGACGTCATCGTCGATGAGGAGGACTTCGACTTCGACGCAGGTTCGGAGGAGGCCCTGCGCTCCTCCAACCAACAGCGCCAGGTCGTCAAGACGCTCACGAACTATGCCTCGGTGACACCAGAGGAGCGCACTGCGTCGCGACGCATCCACATTCACCTCTTCGCCCAGCCTGTCGAGGTGCTGCCCGATGAGGACGGCCACGTGCGTGCCCTGGTCACCGAACGCACAGAGCTCAAGGGGGACGGCACGGTGCGTGGCACCGGCGTGCTGACGACCTGGCCGGTCCAGGCCGTCTACCGTGCGGTCGGGTACTACTCCTCGCCCGTGCCCGGGGTGCCCTTCGACCGACGTCGCGGGACCATCCCCAACGTCGAGGGTCGGGTCACCACCGAGCCGGGGGGCACCCAGACGATTCCTGGTCTCTATGCCACTGGATGGATCAAGCGTGGCCCTGTCGGGCTGATCGGCTCGACGAAGTCCGACGCCCAGCAGACCATCGCCCATCTGGTGGAGGATGCCCAGGCAGGTGTCCTGCACGCGGGCACACGTGCGGTGGGCCACGAGGCAATGGTCCACCTCCTGCAGGAACGCGGGATCCTCTTCACGAACTGGCAGGGGTGGGAGCTCCTGGACGCCTATGAGCAGCAGCTGGGCTCCGACTACGGCGAACTGCCCGATGGCCGCGGCATGCGCGAACGGGTGAAGGTGGTCTCGCGCGAGGCGATGACGGAGATCTCCCGTGGGGAGGTCGACGAGGGCGGTGCCGTCGTGGACCTGATCGGGCACCCCGGGGAAATGGGTGTGCCCGGAGCGGTCGAGCGTTTCGGGGATGACTACTCCGGCCCCGAGTCGCGCCGCCCCTGACCCCTCCCGCGCCGAGGTCCGTCCTGTTTCGCGCCGAAGTCCGGCCTCTGCGGCAGACAGGTGCCCCGATGTTGCACCGCCGTACCCGTCTCGGGTCGCCCTCGTGGGTCGGCGCCCGGCCGCTTGGGGGTGCGAGGCCTCCAGGGGTGGGGTCGGATCCCGCGCGGCTGGTCCTGTCCCCGGCGTGAGGTGGCGGAGATCATCCCCAACCTTGGGGATCGCTGGGAATGTGCCCCCATCGCGCGCCATTGCCCACCGGCACGGATAGCGTTGGGGGAGATGAGGGGGAGGGACGGAATTGGGGCATCGGTACCACAATGGTCTGAAGACGGTGGGGCTCTTCGCGGGCCTGTGGGCGATCCTGCTGCTCATCGGTGGCCTCATCGCCCAGGGAACGGGCAGTTCCTCCTGGATCTGGATCTTCGCCCTGATCGGATTGGGATCCACCGCGTACTCCTACTGGAACTCCGACAAGATCGCGCTGCGCCAGATGCGCGCCTACCCCGTGACCGCGCAGGAGCAGCCTGAGTTGTACCGCATCGTGGGTGAGCTCTCCCAACGTGCGGGTCAGCCGATGCCGAGCATCTGGGTGGCGCCCACCCAGACCCCCAACGCCTTCGCAACGGGACGCGACCCGCAGCATGCGGCAGTGTGCTGCACGGAAGGGATCCTCCAGATCCTCGGCGAGAGGGAGCTGCGCGGAGTCCTCGGCCACGAACTCATGCATGTCTACAACCGGGACATCCTCACCTCCTCGGTGGCTGCCGCCATCGGGGGGCTGATCAGTTCGATTGCCCAGTTCCTCATGTTCTTCGGCGGGGGGAGGAGGGACGGCGAGGGAATGAACCCACTGGCCGCGCTGGCCACGGCGATCCTCGCACCTGTTGCGGCTACATTGATCCAGCTGAGCATCTCACGCACCCGCGAGTTCGACGCCGACGAGGACGGGGCCGCGCTCACCCAGGATCCACTTGCGCTGGCCTCTGCCCTGCGCAAGTTGGAGACGACGACGGACCACGTCCCGATGCAACCCACTCCCGCGAACCAGAACGTGGCGGCGATGATGATTGCGAACCCGTTCCGCGGTGCCGGAGTACGCAAGTTGTTCTCGACCCATCCTCCGATGGCGGAGCGCATCGCCCGCCTGGAGAAGATGGCCGGCTACTGAAGCAGGCCACCCAGGCAGGTCAGGCCACCTGCACCCGACCCTGTGCCACGGGCGTCCCTCAGCGGTAGTTCACGAACTGCAGTGCCGCGTCGATCCCGGCACCGGCCTCCCCCTTGAGCAGCGCGATGACGGCCTGCAGGTCGTCGCGAGACTTCGAGGAGACGCGCACCTCGTCGCCCTGGATCTGGGCCTTCACACCCTTGGGACCCTGGTCGCGGATGAGCTTGGTGATCTTCTTCGCGATGTCCTGCGAGATCCCCTCGCGCAGCGGCGCGACCAGCCGGTACAGCTTTCCCGAGGCCTTGGGCTCACGCCCCTCCAGGTCCAAGGCCTTCAAGGACACGCCTCGGCGGATGAGCTTGGTCTCCAGCACGTCCAGGATCGCCATGACGCGTTCGGGGGAGTTCGCCTCCAGTTCGATGGCGTCCCCCGCGAGCTCGATGGAGGCGTCGACGCCTCGGAAGTCATAGCGTTGCGCAACCTCCTTGGCGGCCTGGTTCACCGCATTGTCGACCTCCTGGCGGTCGAGCTTCGAGACGACGTCGAATGATGAATCTGCCATGCCTGATGTGCTCCTTGTCCTGCGCGGCACCGTCCGCGCCTCGTCCGGTGTGGGACGTCATGATCATCACGTCCCATCCGAGCCCTCCGATTTGGCACCGGGGGCCCGTCCACTGCTATTCTTCCATGGCACCGCACGGGCGGCGCGGCCCTGCGACATCAGGTCTGCGACTCCCGCAGGTGCATGGCGGGGTACCCGAGTGGCCAAAGGGAGCTGACTGTAAATCAGCCGCGGAATGCTTCGGGGGTTCGAATCCCTCCCCCGCCACAGGACCGCGGGCTCGCCCCTGGTCCCACGTGTGAGGTCCTTCTCAGGAAGTCCGATTGATCCAATCGAACGTGCTGGGATAGGGTTTCCCTCGTTGCCCCGATAGCTCAGTCGGCAGAGCGTCTCCATGGTAAGGAGAAGGTCAAGGGTTCGATTCCCTTTCGGGGCTCTGGTTCGCGCAGTGGTCGCCGCCGCGCAAGCCTCCGCGGCGGGGTAGCTCAGCTGGTCAGAGCGCACGACTCATAATCGTGAGGTCGCGGGTTCGAGCCCCGCCCCCGCTACCAGGATCCCCAGGTCGCCCGGCGACAACGAAATCAGCAAGTGAGGTATTGACCGTGGCTAGCAAGTCGCAGGACGTCCGCCCGAAGATCACTCTGGCGTGCTCGGAGTGCAAGGAACGCAACTACATCACCAAGAAGAACCGTCGCAACACGCCGGATCGTCTTGAGTTGGCGAAGTACTGCCCGCGCTGCCACAAGTCGACGGTCCACCGCGAGACCCGCTGACCCACGGCCTTTGCGGCGCCCTCGGCTGAGCACTGCTCGCCGGGGGCGCTGTCCGTGTGCCTGCGGCACTCTGCAGGGTGCAGTCCACGCCCCTCGCCTGCGGCGTCGGACAGGATCCCGTTGCGCGAGGTGATGCGTCCCTTGCCCCCAGGAGTCCGACGTCTCCCCCGGCACCGACTCGTCCTCCGTGGAGTGGGGAGGGCGTGCGAGGTCGGTACCGTCCGACTTCGGTTCCGTCTGATTTCGGTACCGCCCGACATCGGCACCGTCCGGCATCGGCACCGCCCGGCACCGGCACCG
>JAKECL010000202.1 GCA_030460725.1 Propionibacterium sp. | reverse complement strand
CTCCCCTGCGTCAGCGGGGCCTCACGGGCACGACCCCGCCGGACGCCCGGACCCTGCCGGAAGCGAGAAGTGGTCCGCAGCGGAGCTCTCCCTGCTCATCGGCTCGGTGGCCCTGATCACCCTGAGTGCCTTCGAAGCCCTGGCGACCACGACGATCATGCCTGCGGTGGTCCACGAACTCCACGCGGAGTCCTGGTTCTCCCTGGCTTCGGGAGCCGCACTCGCGGCGCAGCTGCCCGCCACCGTCCTGGCCGGGGCGCTCAGCGACTCCAGGGGTGCCAAGCCGGTCCTGCTCACAGGTATGGCGCTCTTCGCAGCGGGTCTGGTCATGTGCGCGCTCGCCCCCCATGTGGTGGTCTTCGTCGCGGGCCGACTGGTCCAGGGGCTGGGTGGCGGACTGGTGATCGTCCCCCTCTACGTCATGGTCGGATCGGTGTCCACGGACCGACACCGCGCCTCCTTCTTCGCCGCGTTCTCGCTGGCATGGGTCCTTCCCTCCCTCATCGGCCCCGCCATCGCAGGCCTCGTCACGTCCCACTGGGGGTGGAGACCGATCTTCGGAGCGGTCCCCGTCCTTGCCGTGCTGGCTGCACTCCCCCTGCTCCTCAGGCTCAGGGACATGGATCTGGGGGGAGGTGGCACCGCGGGGAGGATCACCAGACTTGCTCTCCTCGCCCTGGCGGCAGGGGTGGGCGTCGTCTCCCTCCAGTTGGCCGGGGCACTGGGCGGACCCGCCATGTGGGTCCTGGCGTTGGTGGGTGTCCTCCTGTCGGCATGGGCCCTGCCGCGTCTGCTCCCGGCCGGAACGTTCCGCCTGCGCACGGGCATCCCCACCGTCATCGCCACCCGGTTCCTGGCCATGGGAGCGCTCATGGGTGCCACGGCCTTCGTGCCCCTGGTCCTCCAGCGCGTCCACGGGTGGGGAGTCGACCAGGCCTCCCTGGCCGTGACCCTGGGTTCGGTGTCGTGGGCGGTGGGCGCCTCCCTGCAGGCGCGCGTCGTCGAGCCCCGCGCCCGCAGGCGACTTCCTCTGGTCGGCACCGTTCTGCTCACCCTGGGCATGCTCCCGGTGGCGGCGCTGGCGTGGGAGGCGATGCCAGTGGGGATCGCCCTGGGTGGCTGGACGCTTGCCGGACTGGGCATCGGCTTCGTCCACTCCACCCTGTCCGACCTCACACTGGGCATGGTGGAACGCCCGCAGCACGGGAGGGCGTCCTCGTGGCTGCAGGTGGCCGACAATGCCGGGGCCGCCCTGGAACTGGCAGCCGTCTCCCTGGCCCTGGCCGTGTGGGGCCGGACCTGGGGCACCGAGTACCTGCCTGCCTCCCTGATCGCCCTGACCATGGCCGCTCTGTCCGTCCTGGCAGCCTGGCGCATCACGCGCTCCCCTGCCTGAGAACCACCCTGAGACGGACGCCCCCAGCCACCACCGCGGCGGGCGCGGGTGGCGGATCTGCCCCGGGACCGCGCCTGGTGCTGACGCTCCGGTGAGGGATTTCACCGGGGTGTTCGCACTGCTGGCAGGGCGCGCCCGCTAGGCTGGTCGGGCGATGAGGCGCTGCCCCACAGTGATGGTGACCGGCATGGACCGGTGAGTGTTGTTGGTGAGTCGAGGCCGCGCCGAAGGCCGACCACCGGCCCGGCCCCGGCATTGAGCCACGGGCCTCGACGACACCTGCAACCCCGTGAGGACACTGTGCCCGACACCCCTGAACTGACCCTGTCCGATGTGCTCGACGACGCCCCCCTTACCGGCGCCCTCGACCCCGAGACCATCGCAGCCGACGCGCCCGCAGCTGAGATGCCCGCGACCGATGAGCGCGAGACCTCCTCCCAGGTCACCCCCGACACCGGACTCGACACCCATGTGTCGTCCCACCCAGTGGTCGAGGATGCCTCGGTCGACGACGCCGCCCAGGCAGCGCCTGCGTCGCAGTCCCCCGACCAGGGCGATGCCGCAGAGACGCCCATCTCCCCGCGAGCCACCGCGGAGGATGCGGCCTCCGGCCGTGAGCAGACCGCGGTAGCAGAGGAGGCCTCGCCCTCGTCGACCTTCGCCTCGCTCGGCCTGCCCGACGAGCTCCTCGACGCCGTCACCCGTATGGGCTTCGTTGAGCCCACGCCCATCCAGGCCGCCGCCATCCCCGCACTGCTCCAGCGACGCGATGTCGTGGGTGTGGCCCAGACCGGCACCGGCAAGACAGCGGCCTTCGGCCTGCCGCTGCTCGCCATGATCGAGCCCTCCGAGCGTGACGTGCAGGCCCTGGTGCTGGCTCCCACCCGTGAGCTCGCCATGCAGTCCGCGCAGGCCATCGAGGACTTCGCCTCCCGTTCCCGCAATGTCGACGTTGTCGCCGTCTACGGTGGTTCAGCCTACGGCCCCCAGCTCCACGCCCTGCGCAAGGGCGCCCAGGTCGTGGTCGGCACACCCGGTCGCATCATCGACCTCATCGAGAAGGGCGCACTGCGCCTGGACAATGTGCGGATGCTGGTGCTGGACGAGGCCGATGAGATGCTGCGCATGGGCTTCGCCGAGGACGTGGAGACCATTGCCTCCTCCGTGCCCGATGAACGCCTGACCGCGCTCTTCTCCGCGACCATGCCCGCAGCCATTGAGCGCGTGGCCAAGACACATCTGCGCGACCCGGTCAAGATTGCCGTGTCGCAGGAGTCCTCCACGGTGGACACCATCCACCAGACCTACGCGGTCGTTCCCTTCAAGCACAAGCTGGGCTCTCTGGGGCGGGTGCTGGCCACCCGTGACGCCGACGCCGCCCTGGTCTTCGTCCGCACCCGAGCGGATGTGGAGGAGGTCGCACTGGATCTCTCGGCCCGCGGCTTCAAGGCCTCCGGAATCTCCGGTGACGTGGCCCAGGCGGAACGCGAGCGACTCGTGGAGCGCCTGCGCAACGGGACCCTGGACGTCCTGGTCGCCACCGACGTCGCAGCCCGCGGACTGGATGTGGAGCGCATCGGTCTGGTCGTCAACTTCGACGTGCCGCGCGAGGCGGAGGCCTACGTCCACCGCATCGGACGCACGGGCCGCGCCGGGCGCGAAGGACTGTCACTGACGTTCTTCACCCCCCGTGAACGCTCCCGCCTGCGCCAGATCGAACGTCTGACCGGCACGCGAATGGAGGAGGTGCCGATTCCCTCCCCAGCCGAGGTCTCCGAGTTCCGCGCACGCCGCGTGCTCGACGCGATTCCCTCCCGCATCGAACGGGGGCGACTGGATCTCTACCACCGCCTGCTGGAGCAACTCCGCGACAGCTCAGACCTGGACATCACCGATGTCGCCGCTGCACTGATGGCGCGCGCCGTGGGTGACGAGGGGCCTGCCCCCCGCGTGGCACGCGACCGCCGCGGTGAGGGCCGGGTCCGCCGCGAGGAGCAGGTGGACGAGAACGGCGAGTTCGTCGGCGCCTCCTTCGAGGAGGGACGCGATGGTCGCGGATCGAAGTTCGACAAGGGCGGTCGAGACGGTGCCCGTCGGCGTGGAGGTGCCCGCCCCGTGGGATCGGGCTCTGCGCGGCGCTACCGCGTGGAGGTGGGCAAGAAGGACGGCGTGCGCCCCGGTGCCATCGTCGGCGCCATCACGGGCGAGGGCGGCATCAACGGCTCGGACCTGGGACGCATCGACATCTTCCCCTCCTTCTCCCTGGTGGAGATCACCGGTGACCTCTCCGCCTCGGCGGTGGGACGCATCTCGAAGGCCCGCGTGGCCGGACGCGCCCTGCGCATCCGCGAGGACGAGGGCCCGGGTCAGCACGGGGACCGCACGGAGCACGGCGGGTCACACAACCGTCATCAGGGTGGCTCCCGACATGAGGACCGCAGCGAGCGCGCGGACCGGGGGAGCCGTGACCGCTGGCAGGACCGTGAGGAGCGGGGTGGGCGGGGTGCCCAGGACCGCGGGGACCGTCGCTTCGGCGGCTCGCGCGGAGAGCGCAGCCCCAGGCGTCACTACTGAGTCCTCCGGGACCCTCGACCGGGTCCGTCCCCGCCGGCACGACCGGTCGGGGACGGGCCCGGTCCCTCAATGCGAAGCCCGGTCCAGCGCCTCCTCGACGGCGTGCTGACGGGCGTCCTCCTGGACCAGGGGTGTGACCACCCGGTCCCGGACACAGTCTGCGACAGAGGCGAGCAGTGCCCGGCGTGCCGATCCTGCACGCCTCCTCGCGCCCCACACGACCGCGGGCCATGACAGGAGCACGACCAGGAGCGTCCAGGCCAGCCCGCCCACGACCATCCACGTGGGGGCGGGCAGACCGCGCCACAACGGCACCGCCCACTCCACCAGCAGGAACTGACGCGCGGCATGGACACCGAGCACCCAGGTCACGCCGAGCACGGCCACGATCCACCCGATCCACTGGAGGGCCCGGGACCACCCCCACCACCGGGGAGGGCGGCCCATGCCGAGGTCCGTGCCGGACACCGCGAGGTCCAGGTCCGTCCGGGAGACCCTCCACACTGCCTCGGGACACCGCTGCCAGGCGTCGTTGCCAGACCTCTGGTCTGCCCTCACCGATCTGCCCCACCACCCGTCTCACCCCGGTGGACACCCGTGCTGCCGAGGTGGTCCCCGCGCCACGATCGGGGGCTTCGGGA
>JAKECL010000201.1 GCA_030460725.1 Propionibacterium sp. | reverse complement strand
CGGGTGGTCGCTGCGGCGGACGGTGCGCCTGCGATCCGGGACCCGGGAACCGGCGGCTCAGCGGTGGGAGTCGCGCACCGTTGAGGAGAGGGACTGTCCGGCCCCGCCTGCCAGACAGGCGACGGTGCGGTCCCCGGAGGCAGTCCAGGACTGCTGGGTCGGGGTCAACCAGGTGAGGTCCAGGACGGACTGTTCGAGGTCGGTGCCCACGTAGTCCGCAAAGATCTGTGAGCAGCGTTGCTGGGCCAGGGCGGTGAGCTCCCCCTCCGGGGGCAGGGCGTCCTGGTCCAGGTCGAAGGTGCCCACGACTTCGAGGTCGTGGACGTGCTCACAGGACACCACCTCGACATCGGTGACGGTGTCCCCGGAAGGTGCCTGCAGGCAGTCCCCGGTGTGCAGCGACAGGGCACTGGTGGAGGAACAGGCGGACAGAGCCATCGCCGTCACCGTCGCCAGGGTCAGGCACACCGCAGGCAGCGCTCGCCCCGTGCTCATCGGACCAGGGCGTGGACCAGCCAGAACATCACGGCGGCCATGCCTGCGGCTGCGGGCAGGGTGAGGAACCAGGCGATGACGATGTTGCCGGCCACTCCCCAGCGAACTGCCGAGAACCTCCGCGTCGCCCCCACGCCCAGGATGGCGGAGGTGATCGTGTGGGTGGTGGAGATCGGAGCGTGCAGCACGAACGCCGAGACGTAGAGGATGGAGGCCGACACGGTCTCCGCGACGAAACCGCGGGCGGGGTCCAGGTCGATGATGCGCCGACCCAGGGTGCGCATGATCCTCCAGCCCCCGGAGTAGGTCCCCAGCGAGATGGCGCCGGCGGCACTGAGCTTGACCCACAGCGGGATGGTCATGTCGCCCGTGGCCGGGTCGAAGATGTTGTGGTGGTCCCCGTAGCCACCTGCCACGAGGGCCATGACGATGACACCCATGGTCTTCTGCGCGTCCTGGAGGCCGTGCCCCAGTGCCATGGCGGCGGCCGAGACGGTCTGGGCCAGTCGGAAGTGACGCATCGTGCGGTGGTAGGCGAAGTTCGCGAAGATGCGCATGACCAGCTTCATCACCAGGAAGCCGGCGAAGAAGCCGAGCACGGGGGAGGCGAACATCGGGATGATGACCGATTCAAGAATTCCCGTCCACTTGACCTGTGTGGAGGACATCAACCCAGCTCCCACCAGGCCACCGATGAGGGCATGGGAGGAGGAGGACGGGAGGCCGAACCACCAGGTGATGAGGTTCCATGCGCAGGCACCGAGCAGCGCACCCAGGACGATGACCAGTCCCTCGCGCTGCAGTGCGACATCGGTGGAGAGGGAGTAGTGGGAGATGTCGATGATCCCCTCACCGATGGTCTTGGCGACCTCGGTTCCCAGCAGTGCCCCGATCACGTTCATGACGGCTGCCATGACCAGCGCCACGCGCGGAGTCAGGGCTCGCGTGGACACGGAGGTGGCGATCGCATTGGCCGCGTCGTGGAAGCCGTTGGTGAAGTCGAAGGCCAGGGCGATGCCGATGACCATCAGGACGAGGACCAGGTTGAGGTCCACTGTCTCAGGACTCCTTCACGGCGATGGTCTCGATGCCGTTGGCGAGGTCCTCGAAGGCATCGGCGCAGCGTTCCAGCACCTCGACGACGTCCTTGAGCTTGATGATCGTCACCGGGTCGAGACCTGACTCGAAGAGCGTGGTGAGGGTGATGCGGTAGGCCTGGTCGCCCTCGTTCTCGAGGCGGTTGATCTCCACCCAGTAGTCACGGAGGGACTCCGGGGCCTTCAGCCCCGGCATGGCCTCGGAGGTCTGCTCCGCGCAGCGGGTGAGGACATCGACCTGGGCGGCGAGCCTGGCAGCCACCTCGTCGGGGATGTCGGTGAGGCCGTAGAGGACGACCAGGTCTCCCGCCTCGTCCATGAGGTCCATGCAGTCGTCCAGGCGCGCGGCCAGGAAGCCGAGGTCCTCGCGGTCGAAGGGGGTGACGAAGGAGAGGTTGAGTCGTCGCACCACCTGGTGGTTGATCTCGTCCCCGGCGTGCTCGACCTCGTGGAGCTTGTCGCGCAGGGCGACACGCTCCGTGGGGCTGGCTCCGAGCATCTCTGCGAGGAGCCCGACTCCGGTGACGAGCTGCCTGGCCTGGGTGGAGAGGAGGTCGAAGAAGGACGGCCCCTCCGGATTACGCAGTCCCACGGTGTGTCTCCCATAGTTCAGCGGGTCACGGGCACGACCAGCGTAGAGCACGTGTGGGCCCCCCGAGGACGTCCGAGGTCCCGACCCGACCACGGCTGCCTGTCCCGTCTCCCGCCCGGTTGCCCCGGTGCCCCCGCTCGGCCGGGAGCACCAGCGCAGGTCGGTGCCCGGCGTCCGGGCACCTCCCCGCAACCGGCCACATCCGGGGTCGGGCCCTGCTCTGCGCGCCTCACCTGTGAGGATCTCTGCCGGGGGAGCGGCCCGGGTGGAACCGTGGTTCCGGCATCCGGGCAGGTCATCGCGCCACGCCCGGGGTGGGCGCGCCGCCGCGGGCCGGGAAGTCCCGTGATTCCGACCCTTCCCCATCGGGTGTGCCGTTGCGCACAGGAGTGCCGGGACCATCCTCCCTCGCCTGTGGGTGTTGCGTGCGTCATAATGGTGACTGTTGGTCGAGGGCGTGACCGCGCCCCGGAATACCGAGTGCCTCAGGAGGCAAGAAGTATGTCCGTGTCTGAAAAGGACGTGCGCGCAGCAGCGCCGTCGAACACACCTGAAGAGGTCATCACCTGGGTGACCGAGATCGCAGAGCTGGGCAAGCCCGAGCGCATCGAGTTCTCCGACGGCTCCCAGGAGGAGTGGGATCGCCTCACCTCCGAGATGGTGAAGTCGGGGATGTTCACCCAGCTGAACCCCGAGAAGCGCCCGAACAGCTTCCTCGCCCGCTCGCTCCCCTCTGACGTGGCACGCGTGGAGTCCCGCACCTTCATCTGCTGTGAGAAGGAAGAGGACGCCGGTCCGACGAACCACTGGGCCGATCCCAAGCAGATGAAGGCCACCCTGCACGAGAAGTTCGACGGCACCTACGCCGGGCGCACGATGTACGTCGTGCCCTTCTCCATGGGCCCCCTGGGCGGCCCGATCTCGCAGCTGGGCATCGAGCTCACCGACTCCCCCTACGTCGTGGTCAACATGCGCATCATGACGCGCATGGGTGCAGGTGCACTCGACCTCATCGCCGAGGGCAAGCCGTGGGTTCCCGCCGTCCACTCCGTCGGCAAGCCGCTGGCCCCGGGCGAGAAGGACGAGGCCTGGCCCTGCAACGACGAGAAGTACATCACCCACTTCCCCGAGACCAACGAGATCTGGTCCTACGGCTCCGGTTACGGCGGCAACGCGCTGCTGGGCAAGAAGTGCTTCGCCCTGCGCATCGCCTCCACGATGGCGCGTCGCGACAACTGGATGGCCGAGCACATGCTGGTGCTGCGCCTCACGCGTGAGTCCGACGGTCGTCGCACCCACGTGACCGCGGCCTTCCCCAGCGCCTGCGGCAAGACGAACCTCGCCATGCTCCAGCCCACGATCCCCGGCTACAAGGTCGAGACCGTCGGCGACGACATCGCCTGGATGCGCCCCGGCCCCGACGGCCGCCTCTACGCCATCAACCCCGAGGCCGGCTTCTTCGGCGTCGCACCGGGAACGTCCTACGACACGAACCCGATGGCCATGGAGACCATGAAGTCCAACACGATCTTCACCAACGTCGCCCTCACGGACGACGGTGACGTGTGGTGGGAGGGCATCGACGGCCCGGTTCCCGCCCACCTGATCGACTGGCACGGCAAGGACTGGACGCCGGACTCCGGTGAGAAGGCCGCTCACCCCAACTCCCGCTTCACCACGCCGGCGAAGCAGTGCCCGATCATCTGCCCCGACTGGGAGGCCCCCCAGGGTGTCCCGGTGGACGCAGTCCTCTTCGGTGGACGACGCGCCACCAACGTGCCGCTGGTGGCCGAGCAGTACGAGGGCGCCCACGGCGTCTTCATCGGTGCATCCGTGGCCTCCGAGGTCACCGCTGCCGCCACCGACGTCAAGGCCGGTTCGCTGCGCCATGACCCCTTCGCCATGCTGCCGTTCTGCGGCTACAACATGGCCGACTACTGGGGCCACTGGCTGGACATGCAGAAGGAGCTCGGGGACAAGTTCCCGACGATCTACCAGGTCAACTGGTTCCGCAAGGACGAGGACGGCAAGTTCATGTGGCCGGGCTACGGCGAGAACGCCCGCGTCCTGGACTGGATCGTGCGTCGTCAGGCGGGCGAGGTCGACGCCATTGACGGTGTCACCGGTCGCTACCCGAAGTTCGAGGACTTCAACCTGGACGGTCTGGACATCGACAAGGCGAAGTGGGACAAGCTCTTCGCCATCGATCCCGACGCATGGGCCGCGGAGATGGACGACACCGAGAAGTACTTCTCGCAGTTCGGCTCCCACCTGCCCGAGCAGATCACCGAGGAGCTCGCGAAGTTCCGCGCGCGCATCGCTGCTGCCAAGGCCTGAGCTGAAGCTCCAGTGAGCGGGTCACACCGCTGACGGGCCCGGCCTCCTCCGGGAGGGCGGGCCCGTTCCGCGTCCGCCGGGTGGGGGAGCCCGCAG
>JAKECL010000200.1 GCA_030460725.1 Propionibacterium sp. | reverse complement strand
CCCCCCCCCCCCCCGGGGGGGGGGGGGGGGGGGCGGGGGGCCCCCCCCCCCCCCCCCCCCCCACTGCGTGCACTCCGCGTCAGCTCAGCCCGTAGGCCTTGTGCAGCAGCCAGATCGGGTGGACGACATTGGCGCCGGTGGAGGTCCGCAGCTGCCAGCGGCAGGTCTCCGTGTCACAGGCCGCCAGCTCCGGGTTCACCCGTTCGATGAAGTCGAAGACCGGCTTGCCCACCGCCTGGGCGACGTCGTACTTCTCCTTCTTCAGGCCGTAGGTACCGGCGATGCCACAGCAGGGCTGGTCCGATTCCACGACCTTCACCCCGGGGATGAGCTCCATGAGGTGGATGGCAGGCATCCCGATGCCGGTGCTCTTGAGCTGGCAGGGAGCGTGGTACGGGATGGTCACATCGAAGCGCTCGAAGTTCTCGTCGAGTTCACCCTTGTCGTGCAGGTCCAGGAGGAACTCGCAGATGTCCCACATGCGGGTGGACACGTCGCGCAGTTCGGGGGTGTCCATCTCCAGGACCTCCTCCGCCTCATGCTTGAGCATCCCCGCGCAGGACCCGGAGGCGCTGACGATCGGGGCATCCCGGTTGACGCTGCGCAGCTGCTCGGTGAGCTTGGAGACGTACTTGCGCGAGTCGTCGTAGAGGCCGTTGGACTGCAGGGCCAGGCCGCAGCACCCGTGCTTGGGGACGAGGACCTCATAGCCCAGATGCTCCAGGATCTGCACGGAGTGGATCGAGGTCTCGACCTCGAAGTACTCTCCCGCGCACCCGTGGAAGAAGATCACCTGCCCCTTGGTGCCCGATTCGGGCTGGGGCGTGTGGTGCTTGAACCAGTGGTCGAAGGTGTGGGGCTGGGCCTTGGGCATGGGGGCGTTGCGGTGGATGCCGATGACCTTCTCCACCGCGTAGCGGATGGGCTTCTGGTCGAGCGCCCAGTTGGCGACCGGCGCGAAGGGGGTCATGACCATTCCCATGAGGGTGGTGCGCGAAATCAGCTTGTCGCGCAGCGGGATCCCCTCCTGCTCCTTCATGGCGGTGCGCGCATGGTGGTTGATCTCCGCGACCTTCACCCCCTGGGGGCACACCAGGGTGCAGGTGCCGCACGAGGAGCAGTAGTCGATGGAGTGGTCGACTGAGAGCTTGCCGTCACGGAAGCGCTCGCCCTGGGGGCCGACGAACTTCGGCCCCGGGAACAGAGGCGTGACTCGTGCGACTGGGCACTGGGTCTCACAGATCGTGCACTTCACACAGGCATCCAGGCTGGACCTCAGTCCGAAGGACTCCAGGTCGAGGATCGTCTCGTGGCTCATCACTTGCTCCCCAGGATCGTGTCGGCTGCGCGCAGGGCGCTGACCAGGGCAATGGCATCGCCGGACTTCTCACGCCAGCGTGTGGCACCCGCCAGCAGACCTCCTGCTGCGTGGAGGTTGTCGAAGACTGGCGCCCCGCCCTCGTCCAGGGGGCGCATGGCGTCGTCGACGTCGAGACCGGCCCGGAAGAGGGGCTGTTCGGTGCCCCAGTAGTCGGCGTGCACCATCTCCCCCTCGGTGCCCACCAGTGGGAGCCCGAAGGTGGTCTCGGTGACGGTGCCGTAGGAGTCCATGGCCAGCGCACCGGACTCGAAGCCTCCGGTCGCCAGGATGAACTCCCGGGCATGCAGCTGGCGGTGGTGGCCCGCGGACTTGATGGTCACGGACTCGACATGGCCGTCCACCGCCTCGTAGCCCAGGACACGGGAGCCGATGATGAGGCGCGAGTGTGCCTTCACCAGTCGTGTGAGGCGCTCGTTGAGACGCATACCCGGCACGGACGGCGGCGGCAGGGGGACCTCGAAGACGTCGTGTCCCAGACGTGCGGCAATGTCGCGCCAGGCGTCCAGGTCCTCGACACCGAGCACGGCGGGGAATCCGACGATGTCGCCGTCCTCCAGCAGGGGCGCCACCAGCGCGCACAGTTGCTGGCGGACCTCGGGCCGGTCCAGCGCCCGGGCGAAGTTCAGCCCGCTGGTGTCGGCCTCGCCCTCACGGACCTGGAGGTCCACGTGGACCGCCCGCGCCGTGATCGGCTCACCGGAAGGTGTCTTCTGGCGGGCGAGGTTGGCGGCCACCAGGTCGGGGTAGAAGTCCTTGAGGCGTCGCAGACCGACGAACACGTAGGAGCGACCCTCGCGGGGTTCGCCCGCGACCATGGAGGGTTGGGCCAGGGCGGTGGGACGCAGTGCCCCCACCGCAGTGGGGAGACGGAAGTTGCGCTGCCCGTCCCCGACGAGGAGTTCGGGGCCCACCGTGCGCCCCAGCCACTCCAGTGCGGAGCCGACCTCTGCGCCACTGAAGTGCCCGTAGGGGTGGTCGGGGTGCTCGGCGCGGTAGGCGTCCACCGCGGCGAGGGGCTCGGTCACGAGCTCGGGGCTGTAGCCCAGGACGTCGACCGTGCCCTGTCCCAGCTGGAGACCGCCGATCCCCTTGGTCACCAGGGTGACCTCACGTCCTTGTTCCTGGAGCCTCACGGTGGCGGCCAACCCCGCCAGTCCGGCTCCCATGACGACGACGTCACTCATCGCACGACCTCCTCGGTGGGCTGGGGCAGGTGCTCGAGGTCGAGCGTGCCCTCGTAGATCCAGTTGTCCAGGGCGCACTGGCGCACCTGCTCACCGAAGAGGATGGGCCACAGCCCGATCCAGCGGTTCTTCATGAACAGGCGCAGCAGCCCGGTGGCCCGCGCGGCGTCGATGTCGCCGCGTTCGTGGGCGATCCCTGTGGCGCGGGAGGCGCAGAAGCCTCCCTGGCAGGGGCCCATGCCCAGGCGGATCTGGCGGCGGACGTCGTCGAGGGTGAAGTCCCCCAGTCCGTCCATGACCTTCTCGAGCATGGAGCGGGTCACCAGCTCGCACTCGCAGATGATCTGCTGACCGCCGGGGGCGGTGGTCTCGGTCTCCACGTCGTGGAGCCGGTGGCCCACCGTGTAGAGGTGGTGGTCCTGGGATCCGGGAACCGCCTCCTCGGCGGTGCGGCACTCGCGCTGCTCACCCATCTGCTCACACATCTGGTCGACGATGCGCTCAGCCATGAGCCGGTAGGTGGTGAGCTTGCCGCCGGCGATCGTCAGGAGGCCCTTGACGCCGTCGCGCTCCAAGTGGTTGACGACGCTCATGCCGCGTGCCATGTGCCGGGTGTCGGTGGCGGAGACGCGGCTGTCGCGCACCAGGGGGCGGGCACCCGCCCAGGCGTGCAGGGCCCGTGCGTGCCGGAAGCCGGGAATCATGTGTTCCCCGGAGTCGAACATCTGCTGGACCTGTGCGCGCGGGATGGGCAGGTGGTCGGGATCGTCCGTCTTCTGGTCGGTGGTGCCGATGATGCACACCGGATGGACGGGGACCAGGATGTCCCCGTCGGCGGGATAGATGCAGCGGTTGAGCACCGACTGGGTGAGCCGGTGGTTCATGGCGATCATGATGCCCGCGCCGGGGACGACGTCGACCCCGTGGCACTCCGCCATGGCGGCGATCTTGCCTGCCCAGGGACCACCGCAGTTGAGGACGAACGAGCACTCGATGCGTACGTCCTCCCCGCTGCGCTCGTCGTGGGCGACGACGGCGCGGACCTGGCCGTCACCGTGCTCGATCTGGGTGACGCGGTGGTAGGTGAGGATCTTCGCCCCGTATGCCTCGGCGGAGCGCACCGCGCCCCACACCAGCTGCCAGCCATCCACCGTGCCGTCCTGGACGGCGAAGGCGCGCTTGGTCCCGGGGTTCAGTCGCGGCTCGCGGCGCAGCGCCTCACTCACCGAGATCTCCTCGACGGGAACCTTCGCTGCCCGGCAGGCTGCGACGTAGCCGTCGGCGAACTCCTCGGAGTCCACCGGGGTGGTGACGAACATGCCGCCGGTGTCCTCCACGGCACCGGCCTGGATGCGTCGCAGGATGGCGTTCTCCTGCGCGCACTCCGTTGCGGACTCCGGGTCGGAGACCACGTAGCGTCCCCCGGAGTGGAGCAGGCCGTGGAAGCGCCCCGTCGTGCCCTGACCGAGGTCGGCGCGGTCCACCAGGACCGTGCGGTATCCCCTCATTGCTGCATCGCGGACCACACCGGCGCCAGTCGAGCCGCCACCGATGACCACGACGTCCGTCTGGATCGTCTTCACCACGTGTTCCTTCCCTCCCACTGCGATGGCGCCTGCGCCACCGGGCGTCGCTGCCCCTGACCGGTCACCGCGCCACGCCCCTCACGAGGCACGTCAACCTCCGGCAACACGTCCATGTTCAGCCTAAACAGACCCCTCCCACAAATCGTCCAGACGGTCTGCACATCTGTGCACGCTCGCAGATGACGGTCGGGAGCCCCCGCCCTCCCCGCGAGGAACGGGGGGATCGCAGGTCACCGGCCCTGCCTGCCCCCACTGTCGAGGACGCGCCCACACCGACACATTGCCGCCTGGGGACATGACGGCGGTGACCTCCACGTCCCTGAGGAAGGGCCCCTTTTGACAACGCAGGTGTTGCAGAATCCACCGCCCTGGTCACCCTGGGTCCTTTGCTGGTCATCTGGTGGGGTCGTCAGCGGCGGGGGGGACTTCGGGGCGCCGCCGACGGACACGAGTCCGGACGAACCCGACGGC
>JAKECL010000199.1 GCA_030460725.1 Propionibacterium sp. | reverse complement strand
GTGCTGGCCGCTGGGGGCGGGAACCTCACTGCGGCTGCGGAGATGGTGTGCCGACTCATCGATCTCGGTGCGGGGACAGGAGACGCAGCGGGAACAGTGGGAACAGCGGGAACAGCGAGGGCAGTGGGAACAGTGGGTACAGCGCAGTAGACGCCGGACGCCCCACTTCGCGGGGGCTACCGGAGTGGCGCACGTGGTGGCACACTTGTCTCCCGTGTCAAGTCACAGTGGTGGTGGAACCCCGGTGGTCCGGGCCGGTCAGCGCATGCGTCCTGCGATGGCTCTGGCCGCACTCGGAGTCGTCTTCGGGGACATCGGCACCAGCCCCCTCTACGCTCTCCAGGCGGCCTTCTCCCTGGAGCACGGTGCCGAGCGCCCCTCACCCGCCGATGTCGTGGGGATCGTGTCGATGATCCTGTGGGCCCTGGTCCTCGTCGTCAGCGTCAAGTACGTGGGGCTGGTGATGCGCGCCGACAACGACGGGGAGGGCGGCATCATCGCCCTGGCCTCCCTGGCACGGCGAGCCTTTCCCCGGGACTCCCGTCGCTCCTGGTGGGTGCTGGTGGCGGGCATGGTCGGGGCGGCCCTGTTCTACGGGGACGGCGTCATCACACCAGCCATCTCCGTCCTCTCCGCGGTCGAGGGGGTGCGCGTCGTGGCCCCCACGATCACGGACTCCGTGCCGCTGATCGCGGCCGTCGTGGTGGCCGTCCTCTTCCTGGTCCAGAGCCGGGGGACGGCGCGCATCGGACGCGCCTTCGGGCCGGTGATGGGGCTGTGGTTCCTCACCTTGGCCGCCCTGGGATTGCCTCATGTATGGGCGCGCCCCGAGGTGCTCACGGCCCTGTTGCCCACGACTGCCGCCTCCTACATCCTCGCCCACCCCGCCACCGCATTCCTGGTCCTGGGTGCAGTGGTGCTGGCGGTGACGGGTGCGGAGGCGCTGTACGCCGACATGGGGCACTTCGGTGCGAACGCCATCCGCACGTCCTGGGCCGCGGTGGTCCTGCCCAGTCTGGTGCTGGTCTACCTGGGCCAGGCCGCCCTGCTGCTGGGCAATCCGCAGGCTGTCAGCGATCCCTTCTTCCTGCTGGCCCCCGCCTGGGCGCGCATCCCCCTGGTCGTCATGGCCACCGCGGCGACCGTGATCGCCTCCCAGGCCGTCATCACCGGCGCCTTCTCCATGACCCAGCAGGCGATCCGCACGGGCCTGCTTCCCCGCATGCTCATCCGGCACACCTCCGAGGCTGCTCGGGGACAGATCTACGTGCCCGTCGTCAATGCGCTGCTCTTCGGCGGCGTGCTGGTGCTGATCTTCAGCTTCCGCAGCTCGGAACGGCTTTCCGCCGCATACGGGCTGGCCGTGACGGGAACCTTCCTGGTGACCACGACCCTGCTGGTGGTGGTGGCGCGTCACGTGTGGCGCTGGCCCGCCTGGTGGGCGCATGCGGTGCTGGTGGCGATCGGGGTTCCCGAACTGGTGCTCCTGGGCGCCAACACAGTCAAGCTCCTCTCCGGGGGCTGGCTGCCGGTGTTGCTGGCTGCGGTGGTCCTGGTCGTGATGACCACGTGGTGGCACGGGCGTCGCGAGGTCGTGCGCCGCAGGCGCTCCTTGGCCGGGGAACTCGCACCCTTCCTGGACAGCCCCGAGGTGGCCCACGCCGGTCGCCCCGCGCACACAGCCGTCTTCCTGCATGCCCACCCGAACCTGACACCTCTGGCACTGCGGGAGAACGTCCTGGTCAACTGCGTGCTCCACCGGCACACCGTCCTGGTCAGCGTGCTGCCCGTCCCGGTGCCCCATGTGGCAGCCGGGCAGCGTGTGGCGGTGGAGGAGATCCAGGGTCCCCCTGGCCTGAGCCAGGTCCTCATCCGTCAGGGCTTCATGGACTCCGTGGACGTCCCCAGCGCACTGCGCCAGGTGCTCTCGGACCAGGAGTGCTCCCACGCGACATTCTTCGTCTCCGATGTGACCGTGGTGGACGGCGGTGGGTCGACGATGGCGGGCTGGCGACGCAAGCTCTTCATCAGACTGTCCCAGTGGGCCAGTGATCCCTCCGACTGGTTCCACCTCCCGCCCCGCCGCACGGTGGTCGTGGGCACACAGATCGACCTGTGAGTTGGTGGGGTGCGCAATCGGCCAGCTGCAGACGTGGAGAGGCGGCACTGACCCACGAAAAGACCCTGGGTCGCGACAGTCCGTGGACTGCATCGCGACCCAGGGCAGAAACGTCGGGGTGGCGGGATTTGAACCCACGGCCTCTTCGTCCCGAACGAAGCGCGCTACCAAGCTGCGCCACACCCCGTGTGTGACCGCTCAAGTATAGCGATGCCCGGCGAGCCAGCCAAAACGCTCGTCGTGTGCAGGGTGCAGGATCCGTCACAGCTTGCGCGGGTCTCCAGGCACCGGCCTCAGTCCACCGGACGCAGGTGCAGCACGGAGACCTCGGGGCGCGTGGCGATGCGCAGGGGCACGAAGGGTGAGGTCCCCAGTCCCGCAGAAACGTGCAACTGGGTGCTCAGCCTCCCCGAGTACCAGGTGTGCAGTCCCTTGGCGTAGCGGCGCGGCAGGTCGCAGTTGGTGACCAGCGCGCCGTAGAAGGGCAGACCCAGCTGGCCCCCGTGGGTGTGGCCGGCCAGGACCAGATCGGGCTCCTCGCGGGCGAAACCGTCCAGGACGCGCACGTAGGGGGCGTGTGCGACGGCGAACCTCAGGGACCGCGGGTCCTGCCAGGACGGGTCCGGATCGGGAATCCGGTCGCGGTCCAGGTGTGGGTCGTCCACTCCGATCAGGCTCACGGGCTGCTGGGCGGAGGAGCCGTCCGGGCCCTCCACCGCGACCTCGACCGTGGCGGCCCGGTTGGACAGGTCCACCCATCCCGCGGCCGTGAAGTCGGAGACCATCTCGTGCCAGGGCAGGTCGGGGCGCAGGTGTGAGTCCCCATCTGTCGCTGCGCTCGTGTGTGTGTCGACGAGGGCGCCGCCCTCGGGTCCGGCACCCGTGAGGTCCGTGTGCTGCTGGTCCCCATCCAGGCCACGCCTGAGGACAAAGGTGTCGTCCGCGAGCCGAGGATCCCGGCGCAGGTAGGAGCTCCAGCTCTTGAAGCGCGGGGAGTAGTAGTCGTTCGATCCGAGGACGAACGCGCCGGGGAGGTGCAGGAAGGGCTCATAGGCCGCCCGCACCAGGTCCAGACCATCGGCCGACCCCAGGTTGTCCCCGGTGGAGACGACCATGTCGACCTTCTCCGTGCGCGCGACGCGCCCCAGGAAGTCGACCAGGAACTCCTGGCCGGGGTAGAGATGCAGGTCGGAGATCTGGAGCACCGAGATCCCCCGCATCCCGGGGGAGGACTGGACGGGGACGTCAATGTGGCGCACCACGGGGAAATGGCGTTCGGCCTGACCCCAGGCGAATGTGGCGGCACCGGCCAGGGTCGTCGCCCCCACTGCAAGGCCGAGGGCACGTCCCCGGGCGATCAGGCCGCGCGGAGCCAGCGACGGGTGGTCCACCAGCGCGTCCAAGGAGGGAACCGGGGGGCGAGGGACGCACCGACGAGGGAGACAGGTGCGGGGAGTGGGTGCTGTTGCCCCGGTGGAGGCAGGTTCCGCGGGTGCGGCACCGGCAGGGACTCGTGGAGGCGTCTGTGGGGACAGCTCCAGGCTTGCGGGGGCACAGGAGGACCCATGCGTCCCGGACCCCGGCGCCGAGGAGCCTGACATCAGTCGTCGTCCCCCTGTCCGCCCTCCGGCTGGCCCTGCTGATCCTGTTGGCCCTGTTGGCCCTGCTGGCCCTGCTGGCCCTGTTGGTCCTGTTGGCCCTGCTGGTTCGGGCTGACCGTGGGTCGGGGGGAGGCAACGACCTGGTTGCCGATGAAGACATCGGGCATGGGAACGACCTCTGAACCCGCCAATGCAGCACTCATGTAGGGGGCCCAGATCTTCTCCCCGACAGTCGAACCGTAGGGGACGGAGAAGTACTGGCCGCCAACGGTCACGTCCGAGATGCTGGTGGAGGAAGCCGAACCGTTGCCCATCCAGGCAGCTGTGGCCAACTGCGGGGTGAAGCCCAGTGTCCAGGTGTTCGAGTTGTCGTCGGTGGTACCGGTCTTCGCGGCGAACTGGCGTCCGTCGGCCAAGGTGATGCCTTCGGCGTTGTAGTACTGCTGCACGCTCCTGGTCAGCAGGGTGGACACCTGCTTGGCGACGGTCTCGTCCAAGACCTTGGTGCAGGACGGCTGGTACTCCTTGAGCACGTTCTCGTCGCGGTCGGTGACCTTGGTCAGTGATTGCGGGGCGCACTGGACGCCGTTGTTGGCCAGCGCCGCTGCCACCGATGCCATCTTCAGGGGGGAGGAGGAGCCAGAACCGATGATGTTGGTTGGTATGGCCTCGATGGCGGACCCGTCGGCCTGGGTGATTCCCATGGTCTTCGCAGTCTCGAAGATGTTGCAGAAGTCGAGCTTGGAGGACATGTTGACGAACGCCTGGTTGACGGACAGACCAGTTGCCCGGATGACGTTCATCGGTCCGCTCTTCGATGATTTGTCGATGTCATCGAAGTAGTAGGGGTTCGGTGTGTAGATGACCTGGTGTCCGTTCGAACACGTGAACTCGCTCTGGGCATAGCTGCGGTTCGCCCGCCCCA
>JAKECL010000198.1 GCA_030460725.1 Propionibacterium sp. | reverse complement strand
TGTCGGACGCCGATGATGCCGAGTCAGTGGGGGCTGCCTTCCAGAGTTCCTCCACGCCGGGAGTCCAGAACTGGAACGGTTCTGCGCGGTCCTGGGCCAGTGCGGCGCGGATCTGGAACAGATCGCGGTCGATCGCCGCCGGGTCGTCGCCCGAGGAGTCGTCGATTCGATCGGCGAGGCCATTGCGGATCTTCTTCTTCATGTCGGCCGACGCGATGGGTTCGAACTCGTCGGGCCGCGCGAGGAACTGAAGGACGTTGCGGATGTCGGACCGGTCTTCCCCGGAATTGATCATGGCGTGCTGCAGGATCCACGGATCGTTGCGAGCAGCCTCGCGTTCGGGGTCGGTCAGCCCGCACCAGTGGATCACGAACTGCGAGAGCCACGGAAGGTGCTTCCACACGTGGCCGTGGTACGACATTCCCACGGTGAGCCCAGTCTTTCCTGCCGGGCGAGCCAGCCATCCGGACATGGGTTCGGGAATGGGCACGGGGACGTCGAGATGGGCGAGCACTCGCTCGACATGGGCCCGTTGCGTTGTCGGCAGAGCCGAGCGCAGTGGGTGTTCCCGCAGGAAGACCAGCTCGGCGGCGAGGAGCACGGCCTCGCGGGAAGCGCCCTGAAGCTGGCGGTCGAGCTTGTCCCACTGACTCACATCCGCACCGTCAATAGGGTTGTCCGCGATCCTGGAACGAAGTTCCTCGGCGGCCTCGGCGGTGTAGATCGTGACCTCGGGGAGGATCACCGATCTGCCGTCGCCGAGCATGTGGGAGATGACGGTGCCGGCCTCGTGGGCCAGGGTCATCTCGGCGGTCGGTCGCGAGGCCACGACGCGGTCGTGGAGGTCTTGAAGCATGACAGTCAGTCCCGCGGATCGCTGTCGTCGCTGTCGCCGCCCCGACGCAGGGTCCGTTCGGCAACCGTGCTGGAGAGCCTGTCCGTCACCGATCTGGCACGACCGAGAGCCGTGCTGCCGAAGCGCTTGGCGGCATCGACACCTTGAACCCCGGTCTCAAGAGCGTCGTCCTTCAGCTCAACGACCGCGTCCATCCACGGACGCGCTTCCAGTTCCAGGAGGTCATGCGTGATCCCGAGTTGCTCCTGGAACTCAGAGATTCCGGTCGCTACATGATTGCTGGAATCCACCACGTCATGAGACAGCCTCGGGTGCAGTATCACCTTCGTGTTGGCCCTCTCGGCAGCTGCAGTCATGCGATCCAGAAGGCGATCGGTGGTCTGCAGAATGAGATCCTGTCGCTTCTTGCGAGCGGTGTTCAGACCCAGACGGTGTCGGTCGAGATCCTCGGGAGAGGAGTCCAGCACCCGGTCGAGCTCCAGAATGGAGATTCCGTCCTGGAGCTGGAAGCAGCGCGCCAGCACGGTGAGCCATTTGCGAGCATCGGACTCCACTGTCCTGGACGTCTTGGCGAGCTCGTCGACCTTGGTCTTGCTCTCCAACTTCTCAGCCAGCGCATCGAGCCGACGTAGCGCGTAGGCCTCGGCCACCGCGATCGTTTCTGACGTTCCCTGCATCTTCGACCATGTGACCCCGGAGACCAGTCCGACATGCTCGCGAATGGTGAGAGCCTCCTCGATCATGAAACCTGCTCCGGTTACCTTCGCGAGCTCGGCGTCATTCAGGGCGTGGAGCACATCGTCGACTTTCTCGTCGATCTTGGCGAGGTAGTCGGTGATCTCGTCCATGGTCTGCTGCATGGCCATCTGCGCCATGATCCCTGCTGCTCCGGCCAGTATCGCCGGGTTCGTCAGCATGGCGCCGGGCGTCCTCGAGATCTCGAGCAGCCCCTTGATCTTCCCGTCCTTTGTCAGGACGGCACGACTCACATTCCGCTCAGATCCCTTCATCAAGGTGTTCTGCTTGAGGGCTTTTGCCGACTTCTCGGTGAGCTTCACCCAACGTCCCGAGTTGGCGGCGATCTCTGAGCCAGCCTGTGCGACTCCGGCCCCGGTGTTGAGAGCAGACTTGAGCCGTTGCAGTCCGAGGTCTCTGGAAGGCAGTCCTGCTGAATCAAGGAATGTCTGGACGGTTGTCGGGTCTCCGATGACCGCCACACCGTCTCCATCATTGATCAGTTGGATTTCGCTGTCCACGGCCACTCCTGACGCTCAGGCACAGGGATTCCCCTGCGAGATGTTGGTACCGTACCGTACCGTGATCTTTCGCCCAGGATCGCGGGAGTTCGGCTCGCACGGAGTTCTCTGCGGTCTCGGATGTCGGCCTCGTCCGGTATGAATGGTGTCGTAGTCGGCCGAAGGACACACCATGACAGAGACGTCCCACGAACCCGTTCGCCACGACCTGCTCATCCGGACCGCCCTCCAGGTACTCGCCGACGACGGCGGTCGGCTGCCGCGGGCCAAGGTGCTTGCCCGTGTGCGCGAACGAGTTGAGCTCACCCCGTATGAAGCGGCGTTCACAAAAGACAGTGACACGACCTGCAGGGCCTTCACTCAGCTGTCCTGGCGGAGCACCGACATGAAGGTTGCGGGATGGATCACGAAGACCAACGCGGGCTGGGAGATCACGGAAGCCGGTCGTGAGGCATTGACGTCGCATCCTGAGGACGGAGTAGGCCTCTCCGCGGAACTGAGTCAGGCCTATCAGGACTGGGTGGAGGCGAATCGCCATGGCGGGTCTGAGTTCAAACGGATTCTGGACGCGGCATTGGACTGCATCGACGAGGGCACGTGGACGACCTACGGCGACCTGGCCAGGGTGACCGGTACTGACGACGGTGCGATCTCGAATGCACTGTGGAGCAGCACGGCCGACGCTGCCCACCGTGTCATCCCGCGGACCGGCAAGCCGTCCCCGAGCTTTCACTGGCCGGACGGTCGCCACCAGACCCAGCAGGAGGCGCTTGAGGCAGAGGGAGTTGTGTTCGACTCCGTTGGTATCGCCAGTGAGTCCCAGCACCTCCGCACCGCCGACCTCCGGGACTTTCTGGAGGACAAGGGAATCCTCAACCCGGCGCCCAGGCGCGCTTGGCTCGTCAAGGGGTCTGCCGTCGACGGCCGCGATCTCACCGAGTCCTGGCGGCACGACGGCTACGTCTCCATCAGGGCCAGCAAGCTCCGGCGGGTCGAGCCCGGCATCTCACGGCAGGACCTCAAGAGCATCGTCGAGGACGACTTCTCCCAGTCGGCCTACTCCGCCAAGGCCGCGAAGGTCGACGACTTCCACAACTTCCTCACCCGCATGAAGGTCGGCGACCTGGTCGCCACCACCAGCCAGGGCCGACTCTTCCTGGGGACCATCACGGGAGACGCCGAGTACGTGAGGTCCGCCGACGGTGCGTCGAGGCTTCGTCGCACCGCGGAGTGGCAGGTCGACGGCGTTGACTACGCCAAGCTTCCCAAGGACGTCACCGCGCGGTTCAGACAGCAGTACGACGTCATTGAGATGACTCAGCAGCTCGACGTCCTCGAGCCCCTGCTCGCCGCATCCGCGCCCGACGGTGAGGGTGCGCCACTCGCGGACTCTGTGCCGCCACGCCCACAACTCGTGCTACCTGACGCCACCGACTCTCTCGCTGAATCCCTCAACGTCGACCGAGCATGGCTCGAGGAATGCATCGAGTTGCTGCGCGACCGCCCTCAGCTCATCTTCTACGGCCCGCCCGGCACCGGGAAGACGTACATCGCCCAAGCACTGGCCGAACACCTGGCCGGCGACAATGTCCGCCTGGTCCAGTTCCATCCGGCGTACTCCTACGAGGACTTCTTCGAGGGATACCGGCCCACATCGGCGGGCACCTTCGAACTGCGCCCCGGACCGTTCCGCAAGACCGTTGACGCCGCGCGCGAGAATCCCGGGGTTCCCTACGTTCTCATCATTGACGAGATCAACCGGGGAAACCTCGCCAAGATCTTCGGCGAGCTCTACTTCCTGCTCGAATACCGCGACCAGAACGTCGACCTGCTCTACGCCACCGACGACGACATCGGCTTCACCCTTCCCGAGAATGTCTTCATCATCGGCACCATGAATACCGCCGACCGATCCATCGCCCTGGTCGACGCCGCAATGCGACGGCGCTTCGCATTCGTCTCCCTGCACCCGAGCGAACCTCCGGTGCGAGACGTCCTGCGGCGCTGGTTGGCGGCCACCGGAAGGGACGCCGGTGTCGCGGATCTGCTCGACGAACTCAACAGCCGGATCGACGACCCCGACTTCAGGATCGGTCCCTCCTACTTCATGCGCGACGCCGTCCACGCCGACGGTGGACTGGAGCGCGCCTGGCGCACCGCGATCCTCCCGCTGCTGGAGGAGCATCACTACGGAGACGGCACCGACGTCGCCTACCGGTACGGGCTTGACGCCATCCGCTCCCAGGTCGCCAGGAAAGCTCAGGGCAGGCGGGACAGCGATGACGACGCCCCTGATCCTGCGTGAGGGGGCCCCGGCCCGCCTCGTCGCTCTGTCGAGTGCAGTGGCCGACGCCCTCAACGGCACTCAGATCGCGCGGTGCGTCCGCACGACCCAGCCCGGCGTCTGGGAGGTGACCGCTGGGACGCACATCGGCGTGGTGGAGGCGGCCGGCCAGCAGGTGATCATTCAGCCGAAGATCACCATGAACCGGCTGATCTTCCTCATGGGCTACGCCCGCCATCCGCGATTCTGGCGCGACGAGATCGTCAGCCTCGACCCCGAGG
>JAKECL010000197.1 GCA_030460725.1 Propionibacterium sp. | reverse complement strand
CGAAAATGCGCGCCATCGGACTGACCAGTGCGACGCCGGCAGGTCTGGAGGAGGTGCTCGTGGCCGAACACGGGAACACCGCTGTGGAGCGGCTGATCCATGAGGCCGGTGTCAGCCTGGGTCTGGTCCTGGCCAGCATGTGCAATCTCCTGGCTCCCGAACGCCTGGTGCTCGGCGGCGAGCTGGCGGCAGGCGGAGAGTCGCTGCGCACCGGAGTGGTGGAGTCCATCAACCGCTATGCCCTTGCTGCCGTGGCCGACCGCGTCGAGACGCGCCTGTCCACCCTGGGGACTTCCGGACCGGTGCTGGGAGCCGTGGTCCTGGCGGCCAGCCAGGTGCACGCCGACCGTGTGAGCCCCATCGGCCACAGGGCACTCCCGACGCACCCCGCCTGACCCGCTCGGCCCGACGTGCTCGGTCTGACCTGCACGGTCTGATCCACACCGTCTGAGCGGCTCCGGGGCTGGCCCGCGCCCGGACAGCGCCCGCCGCCCGATCCCCACCCGGCTAGCATTCCGGCATGACCGGCCTGCTCATCCGCAATGTCAGGATCGTTCCCTTCAGAGACCACCACCGCCTCGCCCGGCTCCACGCCTATGGGAGTGGTGACCCGCACCTCGCCCGGGCGCAGGGCGCTGCTCTCCGGCGTGCTGCAACGGTGCGCGGCGTGGCAGTGGGAGAGCCTGTCGACCTCCTCATCCGCGCCGGCCGCGTGGTGGAGATGGGCCGCGGCATCGATGCACCAGGGGCGCAGGAGCTCGACGCCCAGGGGGCCAGTGCCCTTCCCGGCCTGTGGGAAGCCCACGCCCACCTGGACCTGGAGGCCGCTCGGGCCGCACGCCTGGACCTCAGTGCCTCACGTGCTCCCGAGCAGGCGCTCGCCCTCGTTCGCGCGGCGCTCGACGCCGCCTCGGCTGGGGCGGGGACCGTCGCCCCAGCCGTGCAGGGGTTCGGCTTCCGGTTGGCACAGTGGTCGCGCATGCCAACGGTCGAGGAACTCGACGCCGTGAGCGGGTCCGTGCCAGTCGTCCTCATCTCCGGGGACGTCCACTCGGGATGGCTGAACTCGGCTGCCCTGCGCGCATTGGGCGTCGCGGACCCCGGTGGCCCCCTGAGCGAGGACCCGTGGTTCGAGGTCATGAACCGACTCGACGAGTTGCCCGGCGCACGCGAGATGCGCGAGCGTGGCTACCGTGACGTCGTCGCGGACATGGTGGCGCGCGGGGTGTGCGGGGTCGTGGACATGACCCAGCCCGGTGCTCCCGACGACTGGTCGCAGCGGGTCCGCGCGTGGGGGGACCTCCCACTGCCCCGCATCCGCGCCGCCATCTACCGGACCCAGCTCGAGGCCTGGGTGGGGGCGGGGTTGCGCACGGGCGATCCCCTCCCCGCCTCCCCACGGGACGAGGGCGGCCACGCCCTGTTCACCCAGGGGCCCCTGAAAGTCATTGCGGACGGCTCCATGGGCACCTGTACCGCCCACACCCAGGTGGCCTACCCGACCGGTCTGGGGGTCGAGCACGACCACGGGGTCGCCAACGTCTCCCGTCAGGAACTGACCGAGCTCGCCCGCCTGGCGACCGGGGCGGGTCTGGACATGGCGGTCCATGCCATCGGGGATGCCTGCCTGGAGGACGTGGCAGCGGCCCTGCTCGCATCGGGCGCCCGGGGCAGGATCGAGCACCTCCAACTGGTCGGGGAACCGGGCGAGGCGGGAGGTCCGGAAACTCTGGCCGCGCTGGCGCGCGCCGGGATCGAGGGGTCGGTCCAGCCCGCACATCTGCTGGACGACTGGTCAGCGGTGTCACGGGTGTGGCCCGGGCGGGAGTCCCGCTGCCTGGCCTTCGCGGATCTGGTGGGAGCGGGCCTCGCGCTGCACCTGGGATCGGATGCGCCGGTGGCACCCCTGGATCCGTGGCTTGCCATGGCAGTGGCCGTGGGACGGGAAGTGGAACCGGGACGGGTGTGGTTCCCGGAGCAGCGCCTGACGCCGGAGGAGGCGGTGGCCGCCTCGGTGGACGGATCCGGTCCTGTGGCAGTGGGCTCGCCGGCGGACATCGTCCTGTGCGAGCACAACCCGTTGGCACCAGCCACCGATGCGAGCGAGGCCGCCGAGCGCCTGCGCAACACACGCCCCGTGATGAGCGTCGTGGCGGGACGCGTCATCTCCGGCTGAATCGGGTCGCGGACCCCCCACGGGGATAGGGGCACACGGACCCGTGTGATCCACCCCCCAGACAGCGAGTTTGTCCCCGACGCCGACCAGCGCGTACAGTGGTGCCCAGCCAAACGGCGATGCGCCCGTAGCTCAATGGATAGAGCATCTGACTACGGATCAGAAGGTTGGGGGTTCGAGTCCCTTCGGGCGCGCAGCGACCCCCCTCGGTGTGATCCACCGGTGGGGGTTCTGCTTTTCCCGGCACTGCCGTCGTCGAGGCCCGGGGTGCTCTCCGTGCCTGTCCATCCTTCTCTGCCCTTGTCCCGGACCCGGATCATGCCTCCCTGGACACCCAGACCGCCAGACGGCTGGTGAGGGACGTCATCCTGCTCCCGTGACCCGGCGCAGGGCGCGGGGACGCCTCACAATGGGTGCAGGGAGGGGAGCAATGGACCTGGCGGAGTGGCACACCATGGGCTGGGAGGCGCTGCGGGTGCTCGCAGCAGCCTTCCTGTGCGGCCTGATCGGCATCGAGCGGCAGTACCACCAGAAGAACGCCGGCATGCGCACCCACAGCCTGGTGGGCATGGGGGCCTGTCTCTTCACGATCGTGGGCATGCACCCCTGGGCGCTGGAGAGCACACCGGCGGGCGGGGACGCCATGCGGGTCGCCGCACAGGTGGTCACCGGGATCGGCTTCCTGGGCGCGGGTGTGATCTTCGTGAACCGCGACGCGGTGCGTGGGCTGACGACAGCAGCGGGAATCTGGTTGTCGGCTGCGCTGGGCATGGCGTGCGGGGCGGGGATGATACCCCTGGCCGCGGTGGTCACCCTGCTCTACCTGCTGGTCGTGGTCGGGGTGAGCACGCTTGTCACTCGCCTCCCCACCAGGGACCGACACCGACTGGTGCGCATGGTCTACACCGACCGCACCGGTGCCCTCAGGCGAGTCCTCACCGCAGCCACGGAGATGGGGTTCGAGTGTTCGGTGATCTCGACCCACCAGATGGCGGGCACCGATCCCGTGACCGTGGAGGTGGTGGTCCGCTTCACCGGGGACCTGCCGCTGAAGGACCTGGTCGCTGAGCTCTCCGAGATCGCTGACGTCCGCACCGTGGAGACCTTCGAGGACTCACGCTTCCAGGACGAATGACGCGGTCGTGCCACGCGCAGTCCCGCGGCATGCTCCCGCGAGGCAGTGGCGATGTCGGCGGAGGACCTGGCGCGGGCCATGGGCGGTCCCGCTCAGGTCATGGAGCCGAACCCGTACGCGGACAGTGGACCCTGGGGTGGATCCACCACCCACGGTGATGGCGAGACTGCCCCGAGGTCGAGCACCTCGGCGATGTCAGCGGCGCGGCGGGCACCATGCACACCCAGCGACTCGCCGATCCACTCCACGACGTCGCCATGGTCCCATCCCAGTGCGCGCAGGTCGGCCATGGTGACGGCGCCGTCGCGTTTCGCCAGTCGGGCGCCGGAGGGGCCCACCGCCAGGGGCACATGGACGTAGTCGGGCACGGGAATGCCCAGCAGGGTCGCCAGACAGGCCTGTCCGGGAGCCTGGCCCAACAGATCGTCACCGCGTGTCACCTGGTCGACCCCCTGGAAACCGTCGTCGACCACCACGGCCAGGTTGTAGGCAGGAACCCCGTCGGATCGCTGGAGGACGAAGTGGTCCACCGCAGCGGTGACCTCCCCGTGGATGTCGTCGTGGACCGTCCAGGTGGATGCCGGGGCTCGCAGCCGCAGACAGGGGCGGCGCCCCTGGGCAGCCAGGGCTGAGCGTCGCTCTTCGCGCTGGGCATCGGTGAGATCCAGACAGGTCCCCGGGTAGTGACCGGGTGGGACGTGGGGGGCCGAGGCCGCCTCACGGACCTCGCGTCGGGAGCAGTAGCACTCGAACACATCCCCCGCCTCACGCAGACGGGTCAGTGCTTCCACGTGGGCGCGACGACGGTCGGACTGGATCAGGGGCTCCCCGTCCCAGTCCAGTCCGATGGCGCTGAGGTCCTCCAGCTGGCGGGCCGCTGCCCCTGCCTGCACGCGGTCGATGTCCTCGATGCGCATGACGAAGGAGCGATCCGTGCGGCGCGCCCAGGTCCAGGCCAGGATCGCCGTGCGCAGATTGCCCACATGCAGGTCACCGGAGGGCGAGGGGGCGAAACGCCCCGCTCCCCGCGGTGTCCGCGACCTGTGGGAGGAGGTGGCGACGGTGAAGGACGTGGGTCAGTCCTCGAGCTTGGCGAGCTGCTCGTTGAGGCGCTCCACCTTGCCTGTCATCTCACCGGTGCGGCCCGGCCGCAGGTCGGCCTTCAGTACCAGCGACACGCGTGGGGAGACCTCGCCGACCGCCTCGCAGGCGGCCTTGATGACGGGCATGACCTCGTCCCATTCGCCCTCGACTGTGGTGAACATCGATGAGGTCTCGTGGGGTAGGCCCGACTTGTTGATGACCTCCACGGCGCGGGCGACGATGTCGGCCATCGAGCCGTCGGCGTGGGGAGTGGTGGCTGGGGCGATCGAGAAGGCGAAGAGCATGCCTCCACTGTAGGGTGCCGGGTCGCCC
>JAKECL010000196.1 GCA_030460725.1 Propionibacterium sp. | reverse complement strand
CATACAGGAAGGACCCGATCCCTTCCGGGACCGGGTCCAACCGACTGGTAGCGGGGACAGGATTTGAACCTGCGACCTCCGGGTTATGAGCCCGGCGAGCTACCGAACTGCTCCACCCCGCGTCGGTGAACACAACATTACCTGTCCCCCTCCGGTACTTCAACCCGAGCTGCGGTGACGTACCTCTCCGCAGCCCTCGGTCGGGACTGTGCGCGTGTCCCTTCAGCTCTCGCCGGCAGCAGGTCCTCCGGCAGTCTCAACCAGGTACTGAAGTCGGAGGGGTGGACACAGGATCCGCATGCCGAAGGCGATCGGTCAGCGCCATCCGAGCAGTGCGACGATCCTGGCGCGCACCATTTCACTGCCCCGCTGCCCCACTGCCTCAAGGTATGGGACCACCCCTTGGCCGGGGCCGCGGGCGGCGGCCCCGCCCGGGGGGGCCGGTCGCGCGGTTTGGGCACGGCCCCGGGGGGGGTCGGGGGTTGGCGGCCCGGGCCAGGGGGCGGTGGTGCCGTGATGAGCATGGCCGACGCACCAGACCCAGCCGGGGGTTGCCACGCTCACATCGTCATGGCGTTGTCCTCGCCTGCGCGACGCGCCCGACCCGGCCGGTCGTCACCCTCAGTTCCCTGATTGGGCTCCTGACTGGGCGCCACCCGTGCCGCCACCGGAGGTGACAGCGCCGGAGACGTCCTGGCCCAGTTCCTGCTGTGCGGCCAAAGCCTGGTTGAGTGCCGTGTCCAGCTTGGTCTGGGCGCTCCCGTAGGCGGCCCAGTCTCCGGACTGGCGCGCGTCGTCGGCGGCCTTCATGGCGTTGCTGGCATCGACGAGAGCTTGGTTGAGTCTCTCCTGGGCGCTCTTCGGCCCTGCGGTACCACCATCGGAACCCGAGTCTCCGTCTCCTGAACCCGGCTCCGTCCCGGCGACAGCCGCCTCGGAGTCCCCTCCGAAGGTCTGGTCCAGGGACTCCTCCAGGGTGGCTGCGAAGCCCACCTGGTTGCCGAAGGCCGTCAGTACGGAACGCAGGACAGGATAGGAGGCGTCGCCCTTGCCCTGAACATAGACGGGCTGGACGTAGAGCAGGCCGCCGCCCACCGGCAGCGTCAGCAGGTTGCCCCTGATCACTGTCGAGTCGGACTGGTTGAGCAGGTTCAGCTGGGTCGCAATCGACTGGTTCGAATCGTAGGCGTTCTGCACCTGGCCGGGACCGGGCACCGTGGTGGAGGACGGCAGGGCGATCAGCCGCAGCTTCCCGTACCCGTCACGGACCTTCCCCGCCTGACTACCCGTCTCGGAGTCCACGGCCAAGAAGCCTGCCATGGCCTCGCGCTTGGACTCACCACCAGGCACGAACACCGAGGTCAGGGAAAACTCTGCCGACTCCTGACCAGGCATCTGCATGGTCAGGTAGTAGGGCGGCTGGACCGTGGCCGCGGCGGACTGAGTCGCCCCCTGCTCACTCTGTGCGGTGGCGGCGGCGGCCGTGGAGGTCTCCTGGGCCAGACGCCAGCGGTCGCCACCGGTGTAGAACTCGGAGGCCTCAGTGACGTGGTAGGAGGTCAGCAGGTTTCGCTGGACCTTGAACAGGTCCTCGGGGTAGCGCAGGTGGCTCATCAGATCGCCGGAGATGTCCGACACCGGCTTGACCGTCCCGGGATAGACGTTCATCCAGGTTCTCAGGACCGGATCCTCCTGATCCCATTGGTACAGGTTCACCGAACCGTCATAGGCATCCACCACGGCCTTCACCGAGTTGCGCATGTAGTTCACGGTGTTGGCCTGGATGAACTGACCGGGCTGCTCGGAACGGGAGTCCACCGTGGACTGGTCCAGTGCCTGGTGCTGCGCGTAGGGATAGGAGTCCGATGTCGTGTAGGCGTCCACCACCCACACCAGACGCTTCGGCGTGGAGGGGTCCCCGTCCATGTCGACCACGGCCGGATAGGGCTTCTGCTCCAAGGTCAGGTAGGGCGCGACCTTGGCGACACGCTGCAGAGGGCTGCGATCGTAGAGAATCTGGGAGGCGGAGTTCGTCTGGGATGAGAAGAAGATGTCCGTGGAGCCGAACTTGATCGAGTAGAGCAGCTTGTTCCACAGGTTCCCCACACTGGGACCGCCATCGCCGCTGAAGGTGTTGCGCACCTGTCCACCGGGGGCGTTGTCATCGGGATAGTCCAGCTCCTGGGCCGGCGCCCCCTCCTCCGCACCCACGATGGAGTAGTCGGGAGAAGAGGGAGAGAAGTAGATCCGCGGCTCGTAGTCCCCCATCTCCCCCTGTGAGGGGATGGACTGCTCCCAGTAGGAGGGCAGACCGTCGGAGGTCACGGAGTTCCCGTAGGCAGCCACCACACCGAAACCATGGGTGTAGACGGTGTGTCGGTTCACCCAGGTCTGCTGTTCGGAGGAGAGCCCGTTGAGGTTCAGTTCGCGCATCGCGATCACCGTGTCGCGGCGTTCATCGTCCACCGTGTAGCGATCCACCGACATCTCGGGGTTGAAGGAGTAGTAGGGCCTGGACTGCTGCAGCTGCTGGACGGTCTTGGAGATGACCAGTGGATCGAGCAGGCGGATCTGTGAGGTCGACTCAGAATCCTCACGCAGCTGTCCCGGTTCCGCGTCGGTCTTGGCGGCATAGGTCTGGAAGTCCATCTGGTCCAGACCGTAGGCCTTCAGGGTCGCGTCGATGTTGCGCTGGATGTAGGGCGACTCCAGCTCCCGCGCGTTGGGGGTGACGCGGAACTGCTGGATGAGGGCCGGGTAGATCCCGCCGATCACCAGGGAGGACACCACGGTCACCACCACTCCGGTCACCGGGAGGCGCCAGGTGCCGCGGAATGCTGCGACGACGAAAAGGACGGCAACCAGTACGGAGATCACCGCCAGGATCGCACGTGCCGGCAGCACGGCATGGATGTCGGAGTAGAGCGCACCGTCGGTGGGATCCCCCTGCTTGGTGAGCAGGCTGAACCAGCCGAGCAGGTAGCGCACTCCGATGACCAGGGAGATTCCCGCAGCCAGCAGCCCGATCTGCAGCCGGGCGGGCCTGGAGGCGTGGGGGCGCGGCGTGATCGTCAGCGACCCGTACAGGTAGTGCACGACCACGGCACCGATCAGCGAGAACACCAGGATGTTCAGCAGGAAGGAGGCGATGACCTCCAACAACGGCAGCGTGAAGACGTAGAAGCCGATGTCGATCCCGAACTGGGGGTCCGCCTCACCGAAGGGCGTCCGATTCAGGAAGGTGAGCACCGTCTGCCACTGCGAGGCAAGGCTCCCTGCATTTGCCAGGCCCAGCAGCACGGGCACGCCCCAGAAGAGCAGCGAGCGCAGCGGCGCGATGGCCTCCTGGTAGGCACGCAGATTGGCCGCAGCCTCCCCCCTCACAGCGGGTTGACGCTTGCGGTAGGCCCAGTTCAGGGCGAAGGCCGTCGCTGCGAACACCAGGATGAAACCGAGCACGAACAGCGCGGCCATCGTCCCCCAGCGCGTCCAGACGATGCGCTCGGACTCCATCTGGTCGAACCACAGGACTTCCGTCCAGAAACCAGAGGCGGCATAGATGAACACGCCGATCGCAATGATCACGAACAGCGTGATCGCCACGGGGCTCTTCAGGTTCGGGCCGTCGGGGGCACCCCCCTTCGGCTTCCCCGGCTGCGGTCTGGGTGACGGGAAGGCGCTCACCGCGTCGTCCTCTCGATAGACAGTCGTCGTCCCGACCATTCTATCCGCGCCCCGGCGCCGCGCCCCCGCTGGCCCGGAGCAGGTACCCGGCGATCGATCATTCCCCCTTCCACCGCGTCGGCGCGACCCGGACATCCACACGGGTGGCGCCGCCCTCGTCGTCGGCGGAAGGGGCGGGCGGCCGTCGGTACTGCCGCAGGCGTGCGACGATGGGGACATGAGTGATGAGACCCCGCAGCAGTCCGGGCTTCCCACAGCGACGCAGGTGGCGCTGGCCAACGTCGTCCACGACATCGAGCTGGCGGCCGCGCGCGCCGGGTGGGACCACGCCGCGTCCCTCTATGCGTTGGTGGCCACACAGGATCTTCTCGACCAGGACGACCTGCCCGCCGACATCGCAGGACAGCTGCGCCAGGGATGGGACGGGACACCCGAGCACCTCTCCGCGATCATCCAGGAGGACCTGCCTGAGGACGATCTGGAGGAACTCCTGGGACACCTGGCGTGGCCGGACTCGGTGGTGGGCGCAGCGTTGACGGTGGAGCGCATCATCGTGCCCCCCGAGGTCGAGGAGCAGGCGCCCGAGGACCCCGAGGAGGCCGTCGAGTTCGTGTCCTCCCACCCCTCCCGCCAGGACGTGCGGCTGGCCGCAGGAGTGCTGCGCGGAGGCGAGACCTGGACCGCGGTGCGGGCCCGGGCATTCGACCAGGACGACAAGGTCGGATCGGGATCGAACCTGGTGCCTGCACTGGTGGATGCCCTCCGGGCATCTTTCGCTCCAGTGGAGGACGAGGAGGGAACTCCCCACGGGGCGCCCACCGGGGACGCACCCCAGGAGTAGGTCACCCCTCCCCTTCCACGGCGAAGTCCGTCCTGGTTTCCGGCGAAGTCCGTCCCCATCTCAGGCGAAGTCCGTCCCGTGCTGGGGCGCCGACCGCTCAAGGAGATCCACTCGCGCCCACGACGGACCTCGCTGCACTTCCGGACGGACTTCGCCGGAAATCAGGACGGACCTCGCTGCACTTCCGGGCGGACTTCGGCGGAAATCAGGACGGACTTCGG
>JAKECL010000195.1 GCA_030460725.1 Propionibacterium sp. | reverse complement strand
CGGCGCGGGAGGGTGTCCACGCCCACATCGCGAGCCGCCATGAGGACCGCCGGCGAGCACCCGGAGGGGCGGACACGTCCTGACACGGGCATCTGCGCCCCCGAAGCGCTGTCAACCCGGGAGTGCGCGTCCCCTCCCCTGTCCCCTGCCCGCGTGACGTGGATCGTCAGGGGTGGCATCCTGAGGGGGTGCCCGCACCCCTGTCCCCCGACCAGAACCCGGACCCGGCGCGTCGGCCCGCGGTCCCCGCGCCGGCGGCCCGAGCCGCAGACACCACACGTGAGAACCCCTGGCCTCTGCGCCGCCTGACGGAGAACATCAAGATCTACGTCGACCGCATGTCCCCCCTGTGGGTGGAGGGCCAGGTCGTGGAGTACAAGCCGCGCCCCGGCACCCGCATGGCCTTCTTCGTCCTGCGTGACGTCGACTCCGACACCTCCATGACGGTCTCCGCCTTCCCGGGTGTCCTGGACACCGCGGGCCCCGGTTTCGACGAGGGCGCCCGCGTGGTGACCCGCGTGAAGCCCGTGTTCTGGGAGCGTCGCGGAACCCTCAACCTCCGCGCGGCCGAGGTCCACCTCCAGGGCCTGGGTGACCTGCTGGCCCGCATCGAGCAGCTGCGCCGAGCGCTGGACGCCGAGGGGCTCTTCGCCGCCGAGCGCAAGCAGCCCCTGCCCTTCCTCCCCCGTGTCGTCGGCCTGGTGTGCGGGCGCAATGCCAAGGCCAAGGACGACGTCCTGGTCAATGCCTCCGCCCGCTGGCCGGGGGTGCGTTTCGAGATCCGCGAGGTCGCGGTCCAGGGCCAGTACGCGGTGCGCGAGGTCAGCGCCGCCCTGGCTGAGCTCGACGCCCTCCCCGAGGTCGATGTCATCGTGGTGGCCCGCGGGGGCGGGTCCGTGGAGGACCTCCTGCCCTTCTCCGAGGAGACGCTCGTGCGCGCCGCAGCCGCCGTGCGCACCCCCCTGGTCTCTGCCATCGGGCACGAGGGCGACGCCCCCCTGCTGGACCTGGTGGCCGACTACCGGGCCTCGACCCCCACGGACGCGGCCCGCAGGATCGTGCCCGACCGCGCCCGTGAGCTGGAGGGACTGTCCCAGGCGGTGTCCCGCATGCGCGGAGCGGTGGCGAACCGTCTCGTGACTGAGCGCTCCCATCTCCAACTCCTGGAGGGCCGTCCGGTCCTGCAGAGGCCGACCGCTGTCATCGACCAGCACGTCGCCCTCGTCGATTCCCTGGACATGCGGCTGCGCCAAGCGCTCTCACACAGACTGGGTGAGGAGCGCACCGACCTCGCGCGTGCCCAGGCGACCCTGACCGCCATCTCGCCCCAGGCGACGCTCGAGCGCGGCTACGCGATGCTGCGCACGCCCTCCGGGGAGCTCGTGCGCTCGGCCGCCGACGTGCGCAAGGGAGACCTCCTGGAGGGGATCCTCGCCCATGGTCGCCTGGTCGCTCAGGTCTTCGGGACCACGCCCGCAACACCCGCGCCCACGCCCACGCCCTCGGCGGACCACGCAGCCTCAGTGGCGCACACACCCGCACCCGCACCCGACACCTTCATCCAGGAGGACCCCCATGAATGACCACGCCCCCGTGCAGGACCTGCCCGACCCCTCCACGCTGGGATACGAGCAGGCCCGCGACGAGTTGGTCGACATCGTCTCCCGGCTCGAAGGCGGGCGCGCACCCCTGGAGGCGACCCTGGAGCTCTGGGAGCGCGGAGAGGCTCTGGCCGCGCGGTGCCGGTCCATCCTCGAAGACGCGCAGGCTCGGCTGGACCGCACCCAGCAGCAGGCGCCGGATGCCCAGAACCTGCAGGCCTGACCCAGCAGTCGCACTGGGACACGGTCAGTGCGGCCGGGAGCGTCGGGATCCCGGGACCCGAGGACACCGCAGTGCCCGAAGCAGGGAGCACCAGGATGCCCGTGGGTCCCATGCCCCATCCCCGCGACCCGCACGACGACTAGTCTGAGGGCACCGGAGGGCCGCACCGACGTGGCCGCCGGTCATCCACGCACACCGCGTCGAACAGGAAGACACACATGGACCTCACCTCCGATCCCCATGTCCTCGCCATTGGCGAGGCCCTCATGGACATCGTCACCCCGGCCGCCAATCCCGCTGCGGCCACGGAGATCCCCGGTGGTTCCCCCGCCAATGTGGCCATGACGCTGGGACGGCTGGGACGCAATGTCGCCCTGCAGACTTGGATCGCCGATGACGACCGCGGCCATCAGCTCACCGAGCATTTCGGGGCCTCCCATGTGCTGATCACGCCCGAGTCCTACGGAGCCACCCGCACCCCCACGGCCACAGCCACCCTGGACCAAGCCGGGAAGGCGACCTACACCTTCGACCTGGAATGGGCACCGAAGTCCCCCATGCGCGTCGCCAAGACGGCGCGTGTCGTGCACACCGGCTCCATCGCAGCCGTCATCCAGCCCGGCGCCCCCGTGGTGCTGGACGCGCTGGTGGCCGCACGCCAGCACGCCATCATCACCTACGACCCGAACGCCCGGCCCGCCATCATGGGCGACCCCGTGGCATCCCTGGAGACGGTCAACAAGTTCGTCGCCGTCTCCGACGTCGTGAAGGTCTCCGACGAGGACATCGACTGGCTGACGGGGGGTCGCGCGGTGGAGGACGTCATGCGTGACTGGCTGACCATGGGCCCCTCAATGGTCATCGTCACCCGCGGCAAGGAAGGCGGGCTGGTCCACACCTCCACCGGTATCCGTCGGGCCGCGGTGCCCGCCGATGTCAAGGTCGTCGACTCCGTGGGCGCAGGTGACTCCTTCATGGGAGGCATCATCGACGCCCTGTGGTCCCTTGGTCTGGTGGGAGCCATGTCCCGACCGGCGCTGCGCACCCTGGACGAGACAAAGGTGGGCGCGATCCTGGATCGCGCCTCCCACATCTCCGACATCACGGTCTCCCGGGCCGGCGCGAACCCGCCGTGGCTCTCGGAACTCGCCGGCATCATCTGAGGGCTCATTCCCCTACCCCCGGGGCTCCTCCTCGGGGAGCACAGCCGTGGGGTGGAGGGACCATGTGGTCCCCCGCCCCACGGGTCGGTCGGAGCGGGAGCTCGTCGCGCTCAGTTCAGCGACCCATGCGCCTCTCCCGCTGGGCGTAGCTGCGCAGGGCACGCAGGAAGTCCACCCGCCGGAAGTCGGGCCAGTAGGCCTCACAGAAGTAGAACTCCGTGTGAACCGACTGCCAGATCATGAAGCCGGACAGTCGCTGCTCACCCGAGGTACGGATCACCAGGTCCGGGTCGGGTTGGCCCTTGGTGTAGAGATGGTCGGTGATGTCAGCGTCCGTCAGTGTCTGTGCGACCTCTTCCAGGGTGCGTCCCTGCTCGACAGCCTCACGCAGCAGTGACCGCACGGCATCGGCAATCTCGTGGCGACCTCCGTATCCCACGGCGATGTTCACCACGACACCCGTGACATCCGCGGAGTCGGCCTCGGCGCGTCGGAGCTCCGCTGTGACGTCCTCGGGAAGCAAGGACAGGTCCCCGACGATGCGCAGGTGCCAGCGTCCCTCCTCGGCCAGCGAACGCACGGCTGCCACGATGATGGCGAGCAGTTCCTCCAGTTCCTCGTCGTCGCGATCCAGGTTGTCGGTGGAGAGCATCCACAGGGTGACGATCTCGACACCGACCTCCTCGGCCCACCCGAGGAACTCCGCGATCTTGCCGGCCCCGGCACGGTGACCGTGGGAAGTCGTGGTTCCGATCGAGCGGGCCCAGCGCCTGTTGCCGTCCAGGATCACACCGACGTGGCGGGGAATCGATCCCTGGGGGAGTTCGGCGCGCACGCGCCTCTCGTACAGGTCGTAGAGGACGTTCCAGCGAGCCATCCATGTCCTCCATCGTGCATCCGCTCGGTCACGGTCGGGTGTCCGGGGGAGCGACCGCTCTCCCAAGGGTAGTCGCGTGTGCGTGTCCCCGTCCTCATCTCCACCATCGACGAGAGCGGATCCCGTGGTCTTGACACACGGATACGCCGTAGTAACCTACGGTGACGTAAGGAGTTCTTCCCCCAGGAGGTCACCATGAGGGTCGCGTCGCTGAAACCCACCAGCTGGGTCCCCGACCAGGTCGTCGCCGTCAAGCCGCACCTGCGCGGCTGGATGCACCTGGTGGCAGCACCACTGTCCTTGGCAGCCTCCATCGTGCTGCTGATCCTGGCTCCGACGACCGCCACCAAGTGGGCCTCGGCCGTCTACATGGCCGCCTCCCTGGTCCTCTTCGGGGTCTCAGCCGTCTACCACCGCTTCTACTGGGCGCCCCAGTGGGAGCACATGTGGCGCCGCTTCGACCACTCCAACATCTTCTTGCTGATAGCCGGTACCTACACCCCCCTCGCCGTCTCCTTGCTGGGCGAGCCGGACCAGCGCAACCTGCTGCTGATCATCTGGGGAGGGGCGATTGCAGGCATCCTGCTCAACATCTTCTGGCCCACTGCCCCACGGTGGCTGTCCACGTTGGTCTACGTCCTGCTGGGCTGGGTGGCGGTGTGGTACCTGCCCCAGCTGTGGGCAGCCGGTGGTCCTGCGGTCGTCTGGCTGGTGGTGGCCGGGGGCGTGCTCTACACCCTGGGAGCCGTCGTCTACGCACGGAAGCGGCCAGACCCCTCCCCCGCCTGGTTCGGCTTCCACGAGATCTTCCACCTGTGCACGGTGCTCGCCTGGGCCTGCCACTGCGTGGCCGTGTACCTGGCTGTCCTGGGCTGAGTCCCTCTCACCC
>JAKECL010000194.1 GCA_030460725.1 Propionibacterium sp. | reverse complement strand
CTCCTCCAGGTCTGCAGCGACCCCGGGGTCGGTGACCGCCCGGGTGTGCAGGGAGACGGAGCTCGGTTTGCGCTCCACCCAGGCTCCCGGAGCCGTCAGTGCGAGTGACTCCAGGTGTTCGTCCAGCTCGGTCAGCGTCCGCTCCTGCCCGGCATCGAGGGTGACGTGGTGGGTGGAGCCGTCCGCCAGGCGCATCTCCAGGCCGTGGGACCCGACGAGGGCGACCCCCCGTGGCGCATGGGCCACTTCCGCCAAGGAGTCCAGTCCGCGCCCGGAGACGAGGGCGACCTCCGTGTCCGGCAGGTCGACCAGGTCCTCCACGGCTTCCATTGCGAGTGGATCCGCGCGGGAGTCACCGGGGTCCACCTCGAAGGGGGCCAGGGTGCCGTCGAAGTCGAGGGCCACGAGCAGGCGCGGAGCGCTGCAGACTGCCTCCACTGCCCGGACCAGCTCAGGGACCTGGTCGCTTCCGGCACCACCCGGGACGTCCGGGGCGGCGGGCGTGGTCGGGGAACTGTCGGTGTTCATGCCTGCCCCCGTGGGGACTGGGCGTCGGCGGTGTCGTGTGCACCTGCCTGCTGGTTCCCGTCCGGGTGACCGGCGTCGTCCCGGTGCCCACCCACCGGGCCGGAACGTCCATCCGTGCCGAGGTTCCCTGCGGTGTCTGCCCCACGCCGGCGATGCGCCGTGGCGTCCAGGTCCCCCAGGAAGTCCTCCGTCCACTTCTTCAGGTCATTGCGCATGACGGTGCGTCGTAGGGCACGCATGCGGGAGCGACGCTCACCCTCAGGCATGTTGATTGCCCGGAGCACCTGCGCCTTGACCCCGTCGATGTCGTGGGGATTGACCAGGAGCGCCTGGCGCAGCTGGTCGGCGGCCCCGGCGAACTCGCTGAGGATCAGCACGCCGCCACCGTCCACACGTGTGGCGACATACTCCTTGCACACCAGGTTCATCCCGTCACGCAGGGCGGTGACCGCCAGGATGTCGGCCGCCAGGTAGAAGGCCGCCAGTTCCTCCCGCGGCAGCGAGCGGTGGAGGTAGTGGATGGCGGTGTGCCCGACGGTGCTGAAGTCCCCGTTGATGCGCGAGACCGCCAACTCGATGTCATCGCGGAGATCCTGGTAGGACTGCACGCGCTCGCGGCTGGGGACGGCCACGGTCACCATGACGGTGTCCTCGACGTCAATGCGGTGCTCGGCCAGCAGCTCCCCGTGCGCCTTCAGCCGGTGGCGGATGCCCTTGGTGTAGTCCAGGCGGTCGACGCCCAGGATGATCGTGCGCGGATTGCCCAGCTCCTCGCGGATCTCCCGCGCCCGGGCACGTACCTTCGGATCCCGGCCCAGGTCGGCGAAGGCACGTACGTCGATGGAGATGGGGTAGTCCCCGAAGCGGACAGGTCGCGTGGGCCCGCCATTGCCGGGGGTGCCCGCATCAGCAGGCATGCCGTCGGGGTTCTCCACGACCCCGTGGTGGATGGTGAGTCCCAGCAGACTGCGCACCGTCTGGGCAAAGTTGCGCGCATCCTCCGCGCGCTGGAAGCCGATGAGGTCTGCTCCCAGCAGGCCCTGGAGGATCTGTCGGCGCCAGGGGAGCTGACGGTAGATGCCGGGCGGGGGGAAGGGGATGTGGTTGAAGAACCCGATGGAGACATCGGGGCGCAGGTCACGCACCATGCGCGGAACCAGCTGTAGCTGGTAGTCCTGCACCCACACCCGCGCGCCCTGCTCGGCCGTGTCCGCCACAGCCTGCGCGAAACGGCGGTTGACCAGGAGGTAGTCCTCCCACCAGTCGCGGTGGTAACGGGGTTGGGCGATGACCTCGTGGTAGAGCGGCCACAACGACGCATTGGAGAAACCCTCGTAGTAGCGCTGCGTCTCCTCCTCGCTCAAGGGGATGGGGACCACGGTGAAGGGGCGCCCCAGTGTGGCGCCCGTCGTCTCGAAGGGGTCCATCGACTCCCCTGCGATCCCCAGTGATCCGATCCACACCCCGCCACTGCGTTCCACCACGGGCTCCAGGGCGGTGACCAGGCCCCCCGGGGAGCGCTCCCACCGCCAGGTCCCGTCCTCCTCGCGGTGGCCCTCGACCGGGAGCCGGTTGGAGACGACGACCAGCGGGGGCGTGGAGCTCGCGTCCTCGCCTCGGGGCTGTGTGCTGTCGCCACTGCGTGTCCGGTCGGGACTGTGTGGGTTGCTCTCGCCGCCGTCGTGGCGGAGGTCCTGGTCAGTCACTGGGAGACTCCTCCTCGTGGGTGTCCGGGACCGAATCTCGGGACGGCACCCACCGCCGTCCAGCGTATCGGGAGTGCTGCCGGAGCTCAGGGGGAGAGGGCCCGGCATCCCGTCGGCCCGTGCATCAACGGGTCAGGTCTGCGATGCGGGGCGTCGACGGTCCGCGGTCCGGGTGCCACCTACAGGTGCGCCTCGATGAAGTGGACCAGCTCCTCCTCGACCAGAGCACGGGTGTCCGGGTCGTTGTGGATCTCGTGGCGGAAGCCGGTCCACACGCGGGTGCGCACATCGGAATGCCCGTTCATCTGGAGCTGGTTGGCGACGTGATAGGTGCCTTCGCCATAGTTGGCGACCGGATCCATGTCTCCACTGAGGAGCAGGACGGGGAGGTCGGGACGGACCTGGGTATACCAGCCGGGGGCATTGACCTGGTCGTAGAGGTCGATGAAGTCCTGGACGAAACGCAGGGTCATGGGTGCCGTGAAGTTGTTGAAGGGGTCCTGGGCGTGGTCCCGGACGACGTCGGGGTCCACCGCGATCCAGTCGGTGGGGCCGTTGACGTGCCCATAGCGGGAGATGAACCCGTCGAACATCTGGTCGACGTAGCGGTCGTCACGTGTCGTGGCCTCGCCTGCGGTGATCCGGGCGGCCAGTGAGGCCCTGTCGACGACGGTCTCGATGCCGTGGATCTGGGCCGCCACCCCACACAGTGCCAGGCCCGACAGGTCCTCACTGTGCTCCAGCGCGTAGCCACGTCCGATCATGGAACCCCAGGAGTGGCCGAACATGAAGAAGGGGACCCCGGGGTGGAGCTCACGCACCCGGTCGTGCAATGAGGCCTCGTCCTCGATGACCGTGGTGACACCATCCTCGCCGGTGTCGCCCCACTCACCTGAGACCATGGCGGTGCGCCCGTGACCCGCGTGGTCGTCGGCGGCGACCACGCAACCGGCGTCCAGCAAGGTCGAGACCATGTGCAGGTACCGCCTGGAGTGTTCCCCCAGGCCATGGACCAGTTGGACGACGGCGCGCGCAGGCCGCACGGGCTCGTACACCCACGCCTGGATCTGGTCGCGTCCGTTGTGGGAGGGGAACTGGATCTCGCGGATGGCCATCGTGTGCTCCTCGACGCGGTGCCCGGGCTGCTCTGCTGAGGACTTGTCCCTGCGTCACCTCCACTATAGGCGCGCGCGGACGAGGGTGCAGGTGAGTGGGGCATGAGGAGCGGGGACCAACCGACGGCGGGCGTGGACCGAGCCCCGTCCTCGTCCGATGCCTGCGGGTGCATCCACTTTCGCGCGCCCATGGGCAGGGACACCGGGGTGTGAGCTGGGGAACTGGATTCGGGATTCCGGACCAGACGTGGAACCATGCCCCGGGGCGCCCTGCGCAACCCTGCGTGGCCGAGCGGCGCCTCTGCGTCTGAGGACCGGGGTCGGGGCGCCGTGGGTTGACGAGTCTGAGGAGAGGCCCGATGGAGGTTCACGCACTGGCGTGGGTGGGACTGGGCGTCGTGGTGGTGGCGCTCATCGCCCTGGACGTCTACGGGCACGTGCGCAAGGCGCACGTCCCGTCCATGAAGGAGGCCGCAGTCTGGACGCTCGGGTACATGTTCCTGGCCTTCATCTTCGGCTTGGGGATCTGGGGCGTCTACGGCGGAACCTATGCGATCCAGTTCTACGCGGGCTGGATGACGGAATGGTCCCTGTCGCTGGACAACCTCTTCGTCTTCGTCATCATCATGGCCTCCTTCCGGGTCCCGCCCGACCTGCAGCAGAAGGCACTGCTCTCCGGCATCATCATCGCCCTGCTGCTTCGCCTGGTGTTCATCCTGGTCGGGGCGGCATTGGTGGAACGCTTCTCCTGGGTGTTCCTGATCTTCGGCGCCTGGCTGCTGTGGACGGCCTGGTCCCAGGCCAGGGAGGGGCTCCAGAGCGAGGTCGAGGCGGACCCTGAGTACCGCGAGAACCGTTTCGTGCGCACCATCCGCCGCGTGCTCCCGGTGACCGACGGCTACGTGGGCGACCGCTTCGTCCTGCGCCACGGGGGACGCACCTCCTTCACGCCGCTGTTCCTGGTGGTCTTCGCCCTCGGGTCGGCCGACCTCATGTTCGCCTTCGACTCGATTCCCGCGGTGTTCGGCCTGACCCACGAGCCGTTCCTCGTCTTCGCCTGCAATGCCTTCGCGCTGCTGGGCCTGCGCCAGCTCTACTTCCTCATCGACGGCCTGCTGGGGAAACTGGTCTACCTCCACTACGGGCTGGCCGTGATCCTCGGGTTCATCGGCGTAAAGCTGGTCCTCCACGCCTTGCGCGAGAACACCCTCCCCTTCCTCAACGGTGGTCAGGGCCTGGACCAGGTGCCGGAGATCGGCATCCCCGCTTCCCTGGGTGTCATCGTCGTGACGCTGGCGACCACGGTGATCGCCTCCCTGCTGCGTTCACGCGCCCAGGAGCGCGGCTCGGCGTCCTGAGGCCTCAGCCGATCCGCTCCTCCAGCCACTCGGTTGCCCGTTCCAAGTAGCGCCG
>JAKECL010000193.1 GCA_030460725.1 Propionibacterium sp. | reverse complement strand
GGCACCCGTCGTGGGTCCACCGCCCTGGGTGACTTCCGTCCGCTTCCGCGGGCACAGTGCGGGCACACGAGGGCGACGCCGGTGCGTCCGAGGCGGAGATGGCCCATGCCCTTCTCCTCGTTCTGTTCGCAGGAGCGACCGACCCGAAGGATCGTCCACGTTGGCTGCGGTGCAGGAGGGGACGCGACGGGAACGAATGCTGGCACGTCCTTGGCGCTCTACCATCGGGGCATGCACATCGACGTGGTTCGGGGCGACATCACCCACTGCCGGGTGGATGCCATCGTGAACGCCGCGAACTCCTCCCTGCTGGGAGGTGGTGGGGTGGACGGCGCGATCCACAGGGCGGCCGGTCCGGGCCTGCTCCAGGCCTGCCGGGAACTGCGACGCACGACCTTCCCCGAGGGGCTGCCCACGGGGGCGGCCGCGGCCACCGAGGCCTTCGACCTTCCCGCCCGCTGGGTGATACACACCGTGGGGCCGAACCGCCACTCCGGTCAGACCGACCCCGCGCTGCTGGAGAGCTGTTACCGCAACTGCCTGGAGGTCGCAGTGGGCCTGGGAGCTCGTTCGATCGCCTTCCCTGCGATCAGTGCCGGAGTCTACGGGTGGAGTCCCCTGGAGTCCGCAAGGGCAGCGGCAAGGGCCCTTACCGGGAGCAGGTCACTCCCACCCACATGCGTCGTGTCTCCGGCGTGGTCCAGGGTCGAGGAAGTCCGCTTCGTCGCCTTCAACGCGACGGTCGAGCACGCCTTCCACCACGTCATGGACGACCTCGGAGTTCCCCCGTCCTGAGGGCACCTCCGGGCGCAGGCCCAGATTGTCTGGTGGTAGCGTCGACAGGAATGACCGGGCGAGGGCTGACGCGCACCGCCCATCTGCGACGAGGGAGATCACGTGTCCGCAGCGATGCCACACCAACAGAACGCCCCCACCGAGAAGGGCTTCTTCGGCCACCCGTGGGGCCTGGCGAACCTGGCCGGGGTGGAGATGTGGGAGCGCTTCAGCTTCTACGGGATGCAGGGCCTGCTGGCCTACTACATCTACTACTCCACGACGCAGGGCGGGCTGGGTCTCTCCCAGGCGGCTGCAACCTCCATCGTCGGCGCCTACGGAGGTCTCGTCTACCTCTCGGCGCTGCTGGGAGGATGGATCGGGGATCGCCTGCTCGGCTCCGAGAAGACCCTGATCCTGGCGGCGTCCACCGTCATGGTCGGACACATCGCGCTGGCGGTGCTGCCCGGAGTCGCGGGACTCGCCGTGGGCCTGGTCTGCGTGGCCACAGGAGCCGGATCGCTGAAGACGGCCACCTCCACCACGCTGGGCGATCTCTATGACCCCCGCGACGTGCGCCGCGACGCGGCCTTCTCCATCTACTACATGGGCGTGAACATCGGAGGACTCATCGGGCCACTGGCGACCAGCGCCCTGTGGGGCTGGAGAGGGTTCCACTGGGGCTTCGGACTGGCCGCGGTCGGAATGGCCGCAGGACTCATCCAGTACATGTCGATGCGCCGCCACACCATCACCGAGACCAGCTCGCGTCCCACCAACCCACTGACCCCGGTGCAGCGGTGGCAGTGGGCGGGCATCCTCGTCGTGGCCGTGGGAGTGGTCGCCGTGGTGTTCGCGCAGGGATGGCTGACTGCGGAACACCTGGCCGATGCCGTCGTCGTGCTGACCGGAGTCTCCGCGGTGGTCCTGTTCGTGGTGATCCTCACCTCGCATTCCATCACCCCTGACGAGCGTTCACGGGTCTTCTCCTTCATCCCACTCTTCCTGGCGTCCTCGGTGTTCTGGTCCCTGTTCCAGCAGCAGTTCACGGTGCTTGCCATCTATGCTGACCAACGCCTGAATCGCACGATCCTCGGCTGGACCATGCCGCCGAGCATCGTGACCTCCATCAACCCCGTGTTCATCATCATCTTCGCCGGTGTCTTCGCGGCCATGTGGACTCGCCTGGGGGCGCGTCAGCCGAGCTCCCCGGTGAAGTTCGCCCTGGGCACGGTGATCATGGGCATCGCCTTCCTGACGTTCATCCCCTTCGCCGGCGGCGCGGACGGATCGGTTCCCTTCCTCGCGATCGTCCTGATCCTCTTCCTCTTCACCATTGCTGAGCTGTGCCTGTCCCCGGTTGGTCAGTCCCTGGCGACCAAGCTCTCCCCCCGCTCCTTCCACTCCCAGATGGTGGCGTTGTACTTCTTGTCGATCTCACTGGGATCAGCGGCGGCGGGTTCCATCTCGGGCGCCTACTCGACCAGCGCCGAGGTCCCCTACTTCCTGGTCGTCGGGCTGACCTCCATCGTGGTGGGAGTACTGCTCTTCCTGGCACGCACGCCGATCCTGCGTCTCATGCGCGGAGTGCGCTGAACTCCCCGGGGCAGCCGACAACTCGCCTGTACGAACCACCGGACACCACACCTCCCCCTGGGACGCAGCCGTGCTCAGCTGCTGGGCCAGCAGTGGGCATGGAGTGCACCGGTGGGCTCCCCGCCGTCGCGTCTCCGGGCGCACCGATGTCCTGGGTCAGTCGTGTGCGTCGAGCGCGCCGGGCCTGTGGTTCCCGCGTTCGAGGGCGATCTGGGCTCGGATCTCCTGGAGGATCCGCCGAGCCGCGCCGGGCTCCCCGAAGAGGGTCTCCACATTGTGTGCCTGGGCCTCGCTCAGGTCGTCGTGACCCCGTCGCCAGTGGGCATCCACGGCCCGGCGGACCTCCTCCACGTCCACGCAACGGTGTACACCCGTGGCCAGCTGTTCACCGATCTCGTTGAAGGGGGCGTGTCCTTCACGTTCCAGGAAGAAGACTGCCTTCCCCAGGAGCTGCGGTTCGCACATCATGCTCAAGCCATCGGTCACGACCACATCGGTCCCGGCCATGACACCCGCGTAGTGGCCCCCGTACACTTCGGTGTTCTGCAGGGCATTCCATGATCGTTCCCAGGACAGGTACTCGCTCTCGCTGAGAGGGCTGTCGGGTCGCAGGACCGTGTCGTGGAAGTGCGGGTGCCGGATGAGCACGAAGTCGGTCTCCGGTTCCTCCCGTGCCCAGGCCAGCATTGCTTCATTCGTCCAGGGGAACATCCCGAAATCGTTCCATCCGGTCATGAACGAGTGCGTGGCAGACCACAGAACTCTGCGCCTCTGAGGATTCTGATCGGGAAGGGGCCACACGGGGTCTGTCCTGCGAACGGCGTCGACCTTCGGATGCCCCACGGCTCGGAACTGAGAGCCTCCCGTCAGCGACCCTGCCCGCGCCGCATGCAGCGCGCTGCGATTCGCGAGGAACACCATCCAGGCTGCTCGGTGGAACGGAAGGTCGACGGCAACATTGACGGGCGGGTCACCGGGCTGGTCGAGGCGCACGATGTTGACCATCTCGTAGGGCACCAGGACCAGACGGGTCCAGTCGAGTGCAGCGGTTGAGAACACCTCGTCGACGTCCGCGTCCCACTGACTCTGGCGCACGACGATGGCGGGGTCCAGCGCGCGGAGCAGCATCGGCACATCACCCAGCTGGCTCTCACGCACACGTATGTGACCGATTCCCTCTCGGGAGAGGAAGTCGTGGACCTCTTCCTCCCCGTACTGCTCCCCCCGACGGTGGTCGTAGTCATGGGGGATCGAGACCACGACCGGTTCGAAGTCCTCCGACTCCGCCATCAAGGTGAACAACTCGTCGAGGGAGCCCCATGCCGTCACGTTGTGGACGAGGAACAGGACCCGCAGGCAACTGGCCTGCAGACCACCACGACGTACGCCCAGCGACGAGTGGTGACGAATGGCCCGCAGTTCCTCCGTCTGTGCATCGAGAACCCCCCGGAGCTGGTCGATCCGGGTGAGGAGGAGGTCGACGTCCCCCCTGACGCGGGCAAGGTCCTCACTCAACGTGCGGTACCGAGCGACGGCGTTGCGGATCTTGCGCAGGGGACTCGAGGTTGCCATGAGTGGATTATCCGGCTTCCCGGGCGGCTCTGCGCGTGCCATGGTGCTGACGTGGACACCGGGACCGCCCGTGACGAGGTCCGATCTGCCACACTACCGGAGTGCACAATGTGATCTGGGACATGGGCGGGACGCTGGTGGACACCTATCCGCAGGTGGACGACGCGCTCGCGCGGGCGGTGTGGTCGGGAGTCCCCACACCCGCGCACCTGGCGGAGGTCAGAGAGCTGCGTACCCGCTCCATTGCACACGCGATGGACATCCTCTCCACACGCTACGAGGTCGATCCCACCCTGCTGCACCGCTCCTACAACGACCTGATCTCGCGGTGGCAGACCGATCCGGCTCCCCTGATGCCCGGCGCACGGGAGCTGCTGGACACCGTCCACAGAGTCGGCGGGCTGAATCTGGTCGCCACCCACAGGGACCGCAGGAGTGCGCAGGCGCTGCTCGGAGCACTGGACGTCCATGTCGATGACCTGGTCTGCGCCTCCGACGGCTTTGCACGCAAGCCTGATCCCCAGATGTACGAGGTGCTCCTTGCACGCCACCACCTCCTGCCCGCAGAGGCACTGTGCGTGGGTGACCGCATCATCGACATGCAGGCCGCGGCCGCCTGCGCAATGCCCTCGGCGCTGCTGGTGACGCCCGGACAACCGGTCCCGGACCCGGGCGGGACGGCGTCTGAATCCCTGGCAGCGCCCACTCTCCCACCCATCCGGCGCGCGGACCCGGCACCGTTGTGCCCTGTGGTGATCCACCACCTGCGCGAACTCATTCCTGTGGTCAGCGACTGTGGGGCCGAGGGGTCGAGTGACTGAGG
>JAKECL010000192.1 GCA_030460725.1 Propionibacterium sp. | reverse complement strand
CTGGGACGGACTTCGCCAGGAACTGGGACGGACTTCGCCAGGAACGGGGACGGAGTTCGCGGGACCTGGGGAGGGATCGGGAAGGGGTCAGGACGGGTTCAGGACGGGTTCAGGAACGGGGAGCGAAACGCTCGAGGATCGACTGGTTGAGCTGGGACCAGTGCTCCCGGTGCCAGGGGCCGAAGGGTTCTGACCCCAGGAAGACGGCCGCCATGTCCCGGGTGCGGTCCACCCAGATGAAGGACCCTGACACCCCGAAATGTCCGAAGGTTTCCGGTGAGGCGCCGGGAGCCGTCCAGTGGGGATGCTTGTGCCCACGGATCTCCACCCCCAGCCCCCAGGGGCAGGGCGTCTGGCGACCGTATCCGGGGACCACGCCCACCAGGTCCGGGAACACCGGCGCCGTGGCCTCCGCGTCCAGTTCCGGGCCCACCAACCGGGGATGCAGCAGCTCTGCAGCCAGGGCGAGCAGGTCCTGCACATTGGCGACACCCGAGTACGCCGGCGAACCGGGGACATCGGTGGCGTCCATCCCCAGGGGCTCCAGGACCGTCTCCTCGATCCAGCGCGACGAGGGCGTGGCGGTGGCGGCCTCCATGCCCGCACCCAGCACCTCGATGCCGGTGTTGGAGTAGATGCGGCGCGCACCGGGGTGGGCGATGACCGTCTCGGAGTCCATGGCCAGTCCGGATGCGTGGCACATGAGGTGACGCACGGTGGATCCGGGGGGGCCCAGCGGATCGGACAGGGCGAGCATGCCGCGCTCCACGGCGACCAGGGCTGCGCGCGTGGCGATCACCTTGGTCACGGACGCCAGGGGGAAACGCTGCTGCAGGTCGCCCTCGGCGTGGACCACCTCACCCTCCAGCAGCACCGCCAGCGAATGCGCGAAGGGAACCGGGAGGAACTGCTCAGCGGACACGGGGTTCCCCACCTCCCGGGCACGCACCACCGGGGGGAGCCGCGGTCCCGTAGACCTCTCCAGGGGCACACCGACTCATGCGTGCATGTCCCGGTAGATCTTCAGCGAGCGGGCGAAGACGTCGGCCAGATCCTCCGGGATGGACGCCGCCAGGGTGAGCACCACCTCGGGGCGCAGCTCCAGGGTGCGGCTGCAGGCGGCGAGGAACCCGGCAATGGTGTGACGCTCGGCGTCCTCACCGCTGAGGTAGCGGGCGTGCACGGCCATGCCGTACCAGTCCCGGATCAGTGCACAGGCCATCGCCTGTGAGGTGAGGTCGAAGTTCACGGTCCCGGCAGCGAGCAAGCGGTCCAGTTCAGCCACGAGGAACTCGTGCAGGGCCTCGAAACGGTAGCTGAAGTGCTCGTGGGCCGGGTGGTTCGGTGAGGCGGCCTCCACGCCGAGCACGCAGTCCAGGGCCATGATCGTCGCAGCGTCGGGGTGCTTGGCCAGACGCATCATGGCCAGGCCGAGTTCTCCGATGGTCTCAGGCCTCACACCCTTCTCGATGATGGCACCCGTGTCCTCGTCGATGTCGATGTCCAGCAGCCCGAACTCCCGTTCATAGCGCTGCACCACGGACAGCAGCAGCGCTTCCTTGGAGGGGAAGTGGTAGATGACAGCCGGGTGGGAGATCCCCACGCTGCGCCCGACGTCACGCAGGGAGAACCCGTGGTAGCCGGAGTCCGCGATGAGACGCATCGAGGTCTCGAGGATCGACTCCCTGGTCGCGAGACCCGCGGAATAGGAACCCCGGGTCCGGCGTTCGTTGGCCATCCCCTACCCCCTTGTGGTGCCGAATGAGGACCGCTTCAGCGATCAGAACCATTCTCCCACGGCCCCGGGGAAGGTGTGGACGGCGTGTGGGAGTGCCACGGGGGTGTGCTGCGCCCGCGGGGTCACCGCCCCGGACACGGTGCGGCCCCGCCCTCGTACGCGACGAGGGCGGGGCCGCATCCTGTGGAGCCGCGAACTCACCTGTCGCGGTCGGTGTCCTCCGGGGAGGGCAGGTCGGCCACCGCGCCTGAGGTGACGGTGAGGCCCTTGAGGTCCTCCGACACGTCCACGCGCACGCGGTCCCCGTCCTCCACGTCCCCTGCCAGCAGCAGGGTGGCCAGGCGGTCCCCGATCTCGCGCTGGACGGTGCGGCGCAGGGGGCGCGCACCGTAGGCCGGGTCGTAGCCGACCCTGGTCAGCCAGCCCTTGGCGGGCTCGGAGACATCCAGGGTGATTCGCCGCGAGGCGAGCCTGCGCGCCATGTCCTCCACCTGGAGGTCCACGATGCGGGCCAGGTCGTCCTGGGAGAGCGGGTCGAAGATCAGCGTCTCGTCCAGGCGGTTGAGGAACTCCGGCTTGAATGCGTGGCGCACCTCCGCCATGACGGCCTCCCGCTTCGCATCCGCGTCCAGCGTCGCATCCACCAGGTACTGGGACCCGAGGTTGGAGGTGAGGATGAGGATCGTGTTGCGGAAGTCGACCGTGCGACCCTGGCCGTCGGTCAGGCGACCGTCGTCGAGGACCTGGAGGAGGATGTTGAAGATCTCCGGGTCCGCCTTCTCGACCTCGTCCAGCAGGACGACGCTGTAGGGGCGCCGACGCACCGCCTCGGTGAGCTGGCCGCCCTCCTCGTAACCGACGTACCCCGGAGGGGCGCCGACCAGGCGGGAGACCGAGTGCTTCTCGGAGTACTCCGACATGTCGATGCGCACCATGGCGTGCTCGTCGTCGAAGAGGAACTCTGCCAGGGACTTCGCCAGCTCCGTCTTGCCGACACCGGTGGGTCCCAGGAACAGGAAGGAACCGGTGGGGCGATCCGGGTCGGAGATGCCTGCGCGCGAACGCCGCACCGCATTTGCCACCGCGTGGACGGCCGACTTCTGTCCGATGAGGCGCTGGCCGATGACCTCCTCCATGTGGAGCAGCTTCTCGGTCTCGCCCTGGAGCAGGCGTCCGGTGGGTATGCCCGTCCAGGCCTCGATGACCTCGGCGATCTCCTCGGCCCCGACCTTCTCCGCGATCATGGGCTCGGGGGCGTTGCCATCGGCGTTCGTCTCATCCGCTGCAGCCTCGGCCTCTGCGATCTGGCGCTCGATGGTCGGGATCTCGCCGTTCTGGAGGCGCCCGGCCTCCTCCCAGCGGTTCTCGCGCACCGCCAGGTCCAGTTGCGTGCGCAGCTCGTCGAGCTGGACGCGCAGGTCACCGACCTTGTTGTGACCGGCCTTCTCGGCCTCCCACCGGCTGGTGAGCGCGGTGAGGGACTCCTGCTTGTCGGCCAGATCCGTGCGCAGTCGCGCCAGACGGTCCTGGGTGGCCTCGTCGGTGGCGTCGGGGTCGGACTCCTGGAGGTAGGCCTCCTCCATGCGCAGACGGTCGACCTGTCGGCGCAGTTCGTCGATCTCCACAGGGCTGGAGTCCAGCTCCATGCGCAGACGCGATGCGGCCTCGTCGATCAGGTCGATGGCCTTGTCGGGCAGCTGACGCCCCGTGATGTAGCGGTCGGAGAGGGTGGCGGCTGCCACCAGCGCACCGTCGGAGATCGTCACCTTGTGGTGGGCCTCGTACTTGGGGGCGATGCCACGCAGGATCGCGATGGTGTCCTCCACGGAGGGCTCACCGACGAAGACCTGCTGGAAACGACGTTCCAGGGCGGGGTCCTTCTCGATGTTCTCGCGGTACTCGTCCAGGGTGGTGGCACCCACCAGCCGCAGCTCGCCGCGGGCCAGCATGGGCTTGAGCATGTTGCCCGCGTCCATGGAACCCTCCGCGGAACCGGCACCGACCACGGTGTGGAGTTCGTCGATGAAGGTGATGACCTGCCCGTTGGAGCGCTTGATCTCGCTGAGGACACCCTTGAGGCGTTCCTCGAAGTCACCGCGGTACTTGGCGCCAGCAACCATGGAGGTGATGTCCAGGGCGATCAGGCTCTTGTCACGCAGGGACTCGGGCACATCGCCGGCGACGATGCGCTGGGCGAGGCCCTCGACCACTGCGGTCTTGCCGACGCCGGGCTCCCCGATCAGGACGGGGTTGTTCTTCGTGCGTCGGGACAGGACCTGGATGACGCGGCGGATTTCCGTGTCGCGGCCGATGACGGGATCGAGCTTGCCCTCCCGCGCCACTTCGGTGAGGTCACGGCCGTACTTCTTCAGGGCCTCGAAGGACCCCTCGGGATCGGCCGAGGTCACGGGCTCGGGACGCAGCTGCTTGAGCGCCTCGGTGAGCTTGTCGGGCGTGGCGCCGGACTCGGTGAGGATGTGTCCGACCTCGGTGTCCGAGGCGGCGAGGGCGATGAGCAGGTGCTCCGTGGAGACGAAAGTGTCCCCGCCCTGGTCGGCGCGCGACCCGGCTTCATTGAGGACGTTCATGAGGGCGCGCGATGTCTGGGGCTGCGCGACCGAGGACCCCGAGCTGGAGGGCAGGGAGACCAGCACGTTGCGCACGCGCGTCCCCACGACCTTCCGGTCGGCACCCACTGCTGCCAGCAGTGACAGGGCGATGCCCTCCTCCTGCTCGAGAAGTGCCCCGAGCAGGTGTGCGGGCTCGACCTGTGGGTTGCCCGCTGCCCCAGCTGCCTGAACGGCTGAGCTGATGGCCTCCTGCGACTTCGTGGTGAACTGGTGGTTCACGTCTACCTCCTGGTGAGGCGCCTCGTCGCGCCGGGCCCCGGCAGGGGTGGGCGCACAGGCGCTGTGACATGTGCTGTGATCGGGCAGGTGGACGGTGTCCCGCCCTCGGCCCGGTGTCTGCAGATCTCAACGACCACAACCTTGAGTGTATTCCACTCAACTCTGGAAGGACAGTTCCCCCGCTCACGAGGGCGAC
>JAKECL010000191.1 GCA_030460725.1 Propionibacterium sp. | reverse complement strand
CCCGGCAAGGATCCGTCATTGACCATGTTCAGGGCATCATAGGGGGCGACGATCCCCCAGCCGATGAGGTTGTCCCGACTGACGGGGGTGGGACGCAGAGCGGTGGCCAGCATCCGGTACTCCCAGTCCGCGGGACCCTCCTGCGGGTGTGCCGAGGCCACGAGCGCCGCGACCCCCGCGGCGGTACCCGTGGCGTAGGAGGCGGTGGGCGTGTCTACGGCGAGCAGGCAGTCCCCCGCGTCCAGGAAGGTGGTGAGCACCTGGGAACCCGGAGCGGCCAGCTCCACGTGCACGCCGTGCAGCAGGGCATCGGAGGGATGTCCCTGGGCGTCCACCGCCGTGACCGACAGGGCCTGGGGATAGCCGGCAGGAAAACGCACCGAGGCGCCCTGCAGGTCGTCGGAGGCGTTCCCGGCCGAGGCGACCACCAGCGCCCCGGCCCGTGTCGCATACTCGACGGCGGCACGCAGTTCGGGCACGTCGGAGGGCGTGGACTGAGGGACGGCGATGACGACGGCGCCGTTGTCGGCGGCCCAGGTGATGCCCTCTGCAGTGCGCAGGGCATCAGGCCCGCGTCCCTCACGCACCGATTCCTCCGAGGTGTCGGCGTAGACCCTCACCGGCAGGATCACGGCCTGTGGAGCCACACCGACCACGCCCGAACCCGTGACCTCGCGCGCTGCGATCTGTCCCGCCACCGCAGTCCCGTGTCCGGAATCGTCCCTCCATCCGTCGCCGCCGTCCACAAGGTCGGTGCCCACGGCGACGGCCTGCGTGAGGTGGGCGTTGCGGGCATCGACACCGGAGTCGACCACGGCCACCAGCACCGCGCCGGACGACAGTGCCCAGGCTTCGGAGAGCCCGAGCTGGGAGAGCACCGCTGGCGCCTGGTCGACATAGCGGGGAACACCGGGAGTGCACTCCTGGGTGCCCTCGGCCAGGGGCAGCACGGAGGGGAGGCGTGTGCGCGGGGACAGCTGCGCGGACGGTGCGGCTGCGACGACGGGCGACCCGCCTGTCGTGCCGGGGGACAGCGCGGTGGAGGTGTGGGGTGCGGGAGCCACTGCCCAGGCGCCGGTCGAGAGGGCGCCCGCGACGAGGAGTCCGCCGACCAGGAGGGGCGATGGACGTCGGACGGGATCCCTCCTCATCGTGACCCCACGGTCTCCCACGCGGCGTCCGCGGACAGGGTGACCCCGCCCGGGACCAGGGCTGCCCACGGCGCGGGCAACGGGGTCACGTCGGCGTCGGTGTATCCGAGCCTGGCCAGTGAGTCCGACGGTTCGTCGCCCAGCCCGTGGGAGGTCCCGGCATCGGTGATGAGCATTATCGCGCCCAGGGTTCCTCCGGAGGTCGTGCGCACCAGGGCACCGGATCCACCCTTCACCGTCACCGTTGCACCCGCTGCGCCCCCCGACTGGGCGTTCCCGGGGCCCCGGGAGGCGGCGTCGCCCTCGTCCACGGTGGTGGTGGAGGCCAGGGCTCCCTCCGGATCGGCGGGGACGGAACCCAGGGCGGTGGACGAGGCGCCCTCGCCCGTCACCAGGGTGGCACAGGGGACACCCGACTGGGACACCGGTGCCTCCAGGGTGGCCGGCCAGTCGCTGGGTGCGGGTCCCGCAGGGTCCACGGTGACGCCCGAGACCTCGGCGACCGTCGCCTGCAACGGGTTCCCCGCGATCGTGCCGCTGCGTCCGATCTGGAAGAGGCGGTGCGCGACGTCGGAAAGGGGGGCCATGGTGGCGTTGCCGGTGATGACGTAGCGTCGCTGGGAGGCTCCTTCCTCGACCTCGACGACGGAACCGATGACGGCGGTGGACAGGCGTGCGGGCAGTCCCGACGCGGGCAGGCCGGCATCGGGGATCTCCAACGGCACCAGGTCGGACCCCCGCTGGAAGAGGTTGAGCCACTCGCCCCCGACGCGGTGGGCGGGGGTGGCCTCCAGGCCCAGTGCCAGCAGGACCCCGGAGCGTGCCGCGGGAGCCACCAGGTGTCGACGGCCGTCGGCGATGACATAGGTCTGCTCGCCGTCGGTCACGACGGCGCTGTCCTGGGGAGTGAGGTCGCCGGGGGTCGTGCCGATCCAGGTGCGCGTACCGGTGGCCGGGGCGCAGGCGACCCACTGGTCACTGTCGAGGTCCTGGGGAGCCGGGACGTTGTCAGGGGCGTCGGGGACACCGATGATGGTGCCCCGGGGGATACCGGCCACGGCCTTCGCTCCGACCTCGGAGAAGCGGTAGGACCCGGGCTCGGAGAGCAGGCGGGCAGAGGTGATGTTCGTGACCGGGCGCAGCACTCCGTCCACCGTGAAGTACCGGGCCCCGGTGCCCTTGACGACCACCAGTGTGGAGTTCTGCCAGTCCTTGGGCAGGGTCGGGGAGAAGCGCCCCATCACCGCTGCGACGCCGAGGAGGACCAGTGCGATGACCGCACCCACCAGCAGCGGGCGGACGTGGGAGCGTGGCTCCAGCTCCCGTCCTCCGGGGGTGCCGGAGGTGAAGGCGGTGACCAGGCGACGCCTGTTGAAGCGCTGCGCCTCCAGGATGTCCTTGTTCGACGCCATTACACGACTCCCCAGACGACGGCCGCCAGTGGGAGAACCGCCAGGAGGACCACCACATTGGCCGCGTCGGCCATCCGGGTCAACCAGGGGCGCATGCTCGGAGTGACCACGTTCATCGCCAGGACCAGGACTCCCGCCAGGACGGCTCCTGCGATGGTCCACGGCAGCAGGCCCGGGTCGGTGAGGGTGGCGACCACGCCCGTGAGGACGGTGGTCGCCATGCCGGTCAGGACGCCGATGAGGACCTCCGCCCGGCCGTGGAGACTGCGGGTGGAGAGCATGAGGGCGAACCCGGTGCAGGCCATCAGCGCACCGCCCGCGGGGGTCTGGGCGATGACGGGGGTGAGCCCCAGCACCACGGCGCAGGCCGCGCCCTTGAGTGAGAGCACCAGCGTTTCGCCGTCACGGACCTGACGACGCACCTCCTGGACGTCCACGGGTCCCGGTGTGGTGCCGGTGAGAGCGGTGATCCGCGCGGGCACCTGGGCCAGACCCAGCCAGGGTGCGCCCAGCACGAGGACGGTGAGGACGGCGACGACGGTGGTGGCGGCCCGGTCCGGGGGGACCCCCGCCAGACTGGTCAGAGATCCCACCAGGGCCAGGGAGGCGCCCACCGTCAGGGGTGCTGCAGCGGTGAGACGTTGACCGCGGGGCAGCACCGTGGTGGCACCCGCACCAATGATGGCTCCGAGACCGGCCAGGAGGAGCGGGGTCCCGTACCAGGGGCCGCCTCCCAGCGCGTGGCCCGCGGTTGCCGTCAGCAGGGGCGCCGTCAGGGCCAGGGCGACGGCTCCCCCCGGTGCGGAGGTGCGGGTGGTGACTGCGGCCGCCAGGGTGACCAGTGCGGCCGCCACCACTGCGATCACGGCAGTGGTGGTCGCAGTGGTCCCACGCAGGAGGAGCAGCAGGGCGGCGACCACGAACATGCCGACGGCGACGAAGGAGGAGAGTCGCACGGAATCCCCGCGCTCCCATGCCGTGCGGGTCTCGTCCACGGAGCTGCCGATGGCTTCCACCAGGTCGTCATAGCGGCGACCTGTCGTGCCGGAGTCCGTCGCCACGAGGGCCAGGACGGCCCCGGCCGGGACTCCCTGGGCCTCCAGGGACGTCGCCTGTGAGAGGCGTCGGCCGTCGGCAGTGTGCAGGTCCAGCCCGCGGGTCGCGGTCTCCGCATCGAGTCGGCCCAGGGCCTCGACCAGCCCCGGAAGCAGTTCGGCCACGGCGACGGAGGAGGGGAGCGAGAGGTCCAGACGCTGGCCCTGGTGGGTGAGGGTCACCGGCATGAGCACGGTGGCGGACCTGGAGCTGTTGCTCGCCATGGGGTGTCCTCCGGGATCGCTGGGCCCCGGGTGGGGCCGAGACCTAGGCTAGGCCATGTCCTTTGTGCCGTCCTCCATTGGCTCACGACACGAGGGACATGGTCCACCGGCCCGCTCCCCTCTGATGCGCATCGGCCGCCGAAGTCCACGTGTCGGGAGAAGTCTTGCGCCGGTCGGGTGGCAGTCGCGTAAGGTGGGGTCCGTCACCCCGGGGAAAACTCCGGGTTCCCCCGACAGACACAACGGAGGACAACATGGCGGGACAGATTTCCGCAGCAGAGGGTGCAATCCTCAAGGGTGCCGACACTGTGTCGAGCACCCGCAGCGACCTCGAAGGGCGCATCAGGACGGTCGAGGGGCAGATGCTCTCCATCGGCTCCAACTGGCAGGGTCCCGCAGCGGTGGCCTTCCAGAGGCTCATGGCCCAGTGGAACGAGGACGCCCGCAAGGTGACCTCCGCACTGGTTGACTTCGAGCAGAACCTGCGCACCGCCCAGCGCGACTACGACACCACAGACGAGGACCAGGTCTCTGCGATCAACTCGATCGCCGGACGCCTGGGCTGACCACCGACGAGGACGGAGAACCCGACATGGATCTGAAGGTCAACTACGGCACCCTCGACGGAGCGTCCCAGGACCTCTCCACCGGAGCCACCCACATCCAGGGCGCACTGGACACGATGGACCAGGAACTGCAACAGCTGAAGTCCAACTGGGAGGGCGACGCCCAGCAGGCCTACGAGGTCGCCAAGCAGCGCTGGACCGAGGGCATGAATGGCATGCGCGACGTCCTGGCCAAGATCTCGCAGCTGGTGGCCACCGCCAACCAGTCCTACAACCAGACGGACCACACGAACGCGAACCGGTTCAACTGACATCTGTGCCCGGGGTGTTCCCCGGGAGGACGGAGTGGGGCGCC
>JAKECL010000190.1 GCA_030460725.1 Propionibacterium sp. | reverse complement strand
CGCCCGGAGCTGGCCGCCTGGAGCCGGCCCGCCCGGCGGCCCGGCTTCCACCGTTCAGGGGCGTCGAGCGGCCTCGTCCACCTCCCGCAGGACCGAGGCCGCGGTCACGGCGTCGAGTTGACGGGCGGAGACGACCACTCCGGGTCGCAGTCCCTCGGGAAGGTCGGTACCCACGGGGAGGTTGAGGACACGCCCTCCGGCCACCCTGACCAGGTGGATGCCGGCCGCCACGTCCCAGGGCTTGAAGGAGGTCCCGATCATGGCGCCGCACCACCCGGCGGCGACCTGCGCGAGGTCCAGTGCCGCGGCTCCCGGTCGGCGCACCGCCTGGTAGGCCTGGACCAGACGGATCTCATGGTCCAGGGCACGCTGGGGATCGGACACCAACAGGGACCTGCTCGGGTGGTAGCTGATGAGCACCGAGGCGTCCTCGCGTGCAGGCCCGTCGGCATGCAGTTCCCGACGGCCCTCCTTCGACTCCAACCAGCAGGTGAGTGCATCGGCGACGAACACCTCATGGGCCATCGGCACCGAGACGGCTCCGGCGACCACCACACCGTCCAGTTCGACAGCCACCGAGGTGTTGAAATAGGCCATGCCCGCCGCGAAGTTCGAGGTGCCGTCGATGGGGTCGACGATCCACCTCACCCGGTCACCCAGACCCGCGCAGCGTCGCCGTGCCCCCTGGAACTCCGGAGTCGTGGGGAGGAGGAATTGTGTGGTGAGGTCCGCACCCAGGCGAGGGGGCTCCAGAGGGAGCACTCCCTCCCCGGTCTCCTCCCCGAGCACCCGGGATCCCGGCACCATGCGCGCCAGCAGGTTGTGGAGTGCGCTCTCCACACGTCGGTCGTGCTCCGTCACCGGATCGTGGACATCGGCCTTGGTCTGGAACTCCGCGACTCCGCGAGCCACGGAGCGCAGGTAGGGGGCAACTGCCAGCGCGGCATCGCGTGCCATCGTGGCCAGGTCGTGGGCGAGGGCACTCGTCCCGGGGGGTGTGTCGTCGTTCGTCATGACCCAATTGTCACCACCCCCACGGGTGGGCGCTGCGCCCGGGGATCCCCGCGAGGGCACCCCGCGCCCGCACGCTCCCCCGAGGTACGCGCCGGGCAGCGCCCGCAGCCAGCGGGAACCGTTTGGGCGCAGGGCTCCACTCGTTGACCACTGCGCACACGGGCCCAGGCGAGGCGCCAGTGACCCATTGCACGTCACTCGGCGCGCCGAGGTGCCCCATTGGCTTGGGTGCGGGCCCCGCGCATGGCACAATGGATCGCTGTACCCGGTCCGGGCGGACCCTCTCGCCTCCCGTCACCGTGTCCAGGAGCAAACATCTGGCCGTGTCCCACCGGTCGGGTGGGAGGTCCGCCCCGATTCGAAACAGGAGTGACCACACCAGTGGCAGTTCGCATCCGTCTGAAGCGCATGGGCAAGATCCATGCACCCTTCTACCGTGTCGTCGTCGTCGATTCCCGCAAGAAGCGGGACGGCCGGGTCATCGAGGAGGTCGGTGTCTATGACCCGACCCGCGAGCCCTCGGTCATCAAGATCGACTCCGACCGCGCGCAGTACTGGCTCTCGGTGGGCGCCCAGCCCTCCGACCAGGTCCGCAACCTGCTGGTCCTGACCGGTGACATCGCCAAGTCCCACGGCAAGGCCGACGCGGTCTCCCGTGTCAAGGTCTCGGAGGCCGACAAGGCCGCCCAGGCCGAGGAGGCCATCAAGCAGGCGGAGGCCGCGGCCGAGAAGAGCAAGGCAGCAGCGTCCGCCGAGAAGGCGAAGGCCGCTCAGGCAGCCGAGGAAGCGGCTGCTGCCGCAGCCGAGACCGCTGAGTCGGCTGACGCCGGCGAGGACGCCTGACCATGCTCGCCGACGCGCTGGAGCACCTGGTCAGCGGAATCGTCGACCACCCCGATGACGTCCGCGTCTCGTCGAGGTCGATGCGTCGCGGGCAGCTTCTGGAGGTCCGGGTCAATCCCGAGGACCTCGGCCGCGTCATCGGACGCAACGGGCGCACCGCCCGCGCACTGCGCACGGTGATGGGGGCGCTCTCGGCGCGCGAACCGGTCCGGGTCGACGTCGTCGACACCGATCGGGAGTGACACGGTCCTGAAGGACTGACAGGGGCGGGGTCCGGGTGAGAACCCGGGCCCCGCCCCTGTTCGTCCCACCGGGTCGGAGGCCCACGCCGTTCGACCTCGGTCCCCGTGCCCCACACGTCCTCCACGCCGCGCACGCCCGCGGGCGGCTACCATGGAGGGTCGGTCCGACCAACACATCAGGGGGAGCCATGCGTATGACTGCGGCGGTCGTGGGGGCACCCCACGGCCTGAAGGGCGAGGTCTACGTGGACATCCGCACCGACGACCCGGAGCGACTCTCCCCGGGCTCCGTGCTCGACACGGACTCGCCTGACACCCCCCACCTCACTGTCGAGGCGCTGCGTTCCCACAAGGGGCGGGTGATGGCCACCTTCGCTGAGGTGCCCGACCGCTCGGCCGCCGAATCCTTGCGCGGATGCCGGATCGTCGTGGAGGAGGAGCCCGAGGAGGACGCCTGGTACGCCCACGAACTCGTGGGGCTGCAGGTGCTCACCCCCGGGGGTGAGATCCTCGGTGAGGTGGTCGGACTCCGCCCGGGGGCAGCCCAGGACCTGCTCCTGGTCAGGCACACGGATCGCACGGTCATGGTGCCGTTCGTGACCGCGCTGGTCCCGACCGTCGACCTTGAGGAGGGCACGGTGACGGTGGATGCACCCCCCGGCCTCTTCGACGAGGTGGATGCGGTGGATGCCGGTGACCGGGGCGGTGCCATCCGCTGATGCGCATCGACGTGGTGACGATCTTCCCCTCCTACTTCGCGGCACTGGACCTCTCCCTCATGGGACGCGCGCAGGCGCAGGGACTGTTGAGTGTGGGTGTCCACGACCTCCGCGAGTGGACCGACGACCGCCATCGCACGGTGGACGACACCCCTTACGGCGGGGGGGCGGGCATGGTCATGCGCCCCGACGTGTGGGGACGTGCCCTGGACGAGGTCCTCACCGCACCCCTGCCTCCCAGGGAAGGGACGGAGCCGCCCTCGTCAGGGCCGCCACAGGGGCCACGTCGGGTGCTGGCCCTGCCCACGCCCTCGGGCACCCCCCTCACCCAGCGCATGGCGGAGGACCTGGCCGGCGCCGACCAGATCGTCCTGGCCTGTGGCCGCTACGAGGGGATCGACCAGAGGGTCGCCGACCACTACCGCTCCGAGGAGCACGAGGTCGTCGAGTTCTCCCTGGGAGACTATGTCCTCAACGGAGGGGAGGTCGCCGCCCTGGTGCTCATCGAGGCGGTGGGGCGCCTGGTCGAGGGCGTCGTCGGGAACCCGGAGTCGCTGGTCGAGGAGTCCTACTCGACGGAAGGTCTGTTGGAGTATCCCGCCTACACGAAGCCGCGCTCCTGGCGTGGCATGGAGGTGCCCGAGATCCTGCTGGGGGGCAACCATGCCGCCATCGCACGGTGGCGCAGGGACCGCTCCCTGGTCCGCACCGCGCACCGACGCCCGGATCTGGTCGCTCGCCTGCACACCTCCCACCTGGACATCCAGGATCGCGAGGTGCTGGCCAGCGCCGGTCGTGTGGTGCGCCCCAGGCGTGCCGAGGTGCTCATCCGTCAGGCCCGTGAGGGCGAGGCACGCGCGGTCTCGGAGTTGGCTCGCGCGACCTTCCCCCTGGCCTGTCCCGCCTTCCTCACCGAGGCCGACATCGAGGCGTTCGCCGAGGACCACCTCAGTGAGTCGGAGTTCGCGAGGATGCTCGCCGACCCGGACGACCACCGCGTGCTCGTGGCCCAGCTGAAGGACGGGTCCCAGGAGCTGATCGGCTACACACTCACCATCCTGGGTGGGCCGGACGCGATGCCCGCGGAGATGGTGCGACGAGGGCGCCTCGAACTGGGGGCCGCCTACCTGTCGAAGTGCTACGTCTCCTCGGACTGGCACGGCTCCGGTGTCGCCGGGGCGCTGCTGGAGCGGGCCGTGGCCGATGTCGCCGCGCGTGGACGCAACTCCCAGGTGGCCCTGGGCACGAACATTGCGAACAAGCGGGCACGCAACTTCTACCGTCGGCACGGGTTCTCCCTGGCGGGCAGGCGCACCTTCATGGTCGGTGAGGTGGCCAACATCGATGACGTCCTGGTGCGCAACATCACGGTCCACCAGCCCTGAGTCCGTCGCTGCTCCTTGGGGCCGGGGACCCGGATGTGGCAGACTGTGACGTCGGGTCGGCGTGGCGGAACCTGCCGCAGGGGGACGCCGGAGCGTCCGACCCACACTTCCACAGCAGGCACGGCCTGCCGAACGGACGCGACTGACCTGCGGCGGGTGCGTCGAGGAGAGAACATGCAGAAGCTGGACGTCGTCGACGAGGCCTCGCTGCGCGAAGGCATCCCCACCTTCCGCGCCGGTGACACCGTCAAGGTGCACGTGCGCGTGGTCGAGGGAACCCGTTCCCGTATCCAGGTCTTCCAGGGCGTCGTGATCGCGCGTCGCGGACACGGGGTGTCCTCGACCTTCACGGTGCGCAAGGTGTCCTTCGGTGTGGGTGTCGAGCGCACCTTCCCCGTCCACGCCCCCACGGTCGACCACATCGAGATCGTGACCCGTGGTTCGGTGCGTCGCGCGAAGCTCTACTACCTGCGCGAGCGCCACGGCAAGGCTGCCAAGATCAAGGAGCACCGCGACTTCACAGCCGCTGAGTGATCCCACTGGATGATCCCACGGTCGGGCCCCGCCCCCCAGGGTGCCGGGCCCCCCCCCGACTCGGGGCCCGGGCC
>JAKECL010000189.1 GCA_030460725.1 Propionibacterium sp. | reverse complement strand
CCGCCCTCCACGGCCACCGCAGCGGAGACAGACACGGCCACACCGACCACCACGGCCACCGCCGTCGCCATCGCCATCGCCACCGACGGATCACTCCAGGTCCGCACGCCCGACGGCGCCACACACTCCGTCACCGCGGGGGACGTCGAGATCATCACCCCCACCTGAGCCACCCGCCCGCCGGGCACCCATCCATCCACCACCGTCAGAAGAGGGAACCACTTGCGCACCATCAACCGGATCCTGGTCGCCAACCGCGGCGAGATCGCCCTGAGGGTCATCCGCACCGCCATCGACATGCAGATCGGCACGGTCGCCGTCTATGCGGACCAGGACATCGCAGCTCCCTTCGCCCACGAGGCCGATGAAGCCTGGGGACTGGACGGGACCACCGCCGAGGAGACCTACCTCAATGCCGAGGCCATCCTCTCCGTGGCACTGGAGACGGGAGCGGACGCGATCCACCCGGGATACGGCTTCCTCTCGGAGAACGCCGACTTCGCCAGTGCCGTCGAGGATGCCGGCATTGCCTGGATCGGCCCCTCCGGTGACGTCATCGACGCCCTGGGCGACAAGATCCGCGCCCGTCGGGTCGCCGAGGCCTGCGGGGTGGACCCGGTTCCCGGGATCTCCGATCCCGTGGGCTCACGCGCAGAGGTGGAGGGGTTCATCTCCACCCACGGCTACCCCGTGGTGCTCAAACGTGCCGACGGGGGCGGGGGTCGCGGGATCTCCGTCCTGCGCGACGCCGGGGACCTCGATCTCTTCTTCGCCCGCCACACCAGCGGTGCCGGGGACACGACCCCCGCAGATTCCTCCGACGCCCCGACCTCCACCGATGGCGTGGCCCAGGATCTCGGCCACTACTTCGTCGAACGCTTCGTCCAGGTCGCCCGCCATGTGGAGACCCAGTGCGCACGCGACGCGCTGGGCAACTTCCGCGTCGTGTCCACCCGGGACTGCTCCGTCCAGCGCCGCAACCAGAAGCTCATCGAGGAGGCCCCCGCTCCCTTCCTGCCCGAGGGCGTCCACGACAGGCTCCTCGACTCCTCGCGCCGCCTCTTCGAGGCCGTGGGCTACATCGGGGTGGGGACGTGCGAGTTCCTGCTGGAGCCTGACGGCTCGGTCTGGTTCCTTGAGGTCAATCCTCGCCTGCAGGTCGAACACCCGGTCTCCGAGGAGGTGGCAGGCGTCGACCTGGTGCGCGAGCAGATCCGCATCGCCGAAGGGCTTCCGCTGTCCGTCCCTGCCCCCCACCGCGGCCACTCCTTCGAGTTCCGCATCACCTGCGAGGATCCCGCCCGGGAGCTCATGCCGGTCCCCGGGCGGGTGGAGCGCGTGCGCTGGCCCGCAGGTCCTGGCATCCGCCTGGAGCTCGGACTGGCGGAGGGCGACGAGGTCGAGGGCGCCTTCGACTCCATGATCGCCAAGATCGTCGTCACGGGGTGCGACCGCGAGGAGGCCCTGGCGCGCTCGCGCCGGGCCCTGGGCGAGTTCGCCATCGAGGGGGTGGCCACCCCGGTGCCGCTCTACCGCGACATCCTCGACGAGCCGGCCTTCATCGGAGCCGATGGCTTCACCGTGTCCACCAAGTGGTTGGAGAACCACTTCCTTCCCACCCACGACTACGCCGTGGACGAGGGTGAGGCTCCCGGGCTCCCCGCCCTGCCCTCCTCCCCGCGCCAGACCTACGTCATCGAGCTGGACGGGCGCCGCATGACCCTGACCATCCCCTCGGGACTCCTGGCCCCCGGCGTCCAGACCCGCCCCGCCCAACCTCTGCGTTCCCAACGCCAGGAACGTGCCGCCGCCGGTCCGCGCGAGGCCGTGCGAAGCGACGGCACCCTGACCTCCCCCATGCAGGGCATCGTCGTCCAGGTCCCCGCCGAGGTGGGTGCCCGTGTCGACGAGGGCGACCTGGTGGCTGTCCTGGAGGCGATGAAGATGGAGAAGTACATCCAGGCCCCTTTCTCCGGCACGATCATGGAGGTCCTGGCCCCGCAGGGGACCAGCGTCTCCGCCGGTGACCCATTGCTGCGCATCGAGAAGGAGCAGGCATGACCACGATCCCCCAGACCGGTGTCCCCCACGACGCAGGCACCGCCACCGCGGACCGCGAGGACTACGCGGCCCTGTGTGCCGAGGTCAGCGCCCGCACGGAGGAGCATGCCGCAGCCCGCCAGCACCCCAAGGGGAAGCTGACCGCGCGCGAGCGCATGGAGGCCTTCTTCGACGACGGTCAGTGGACCGAGGTCGGGCAGTTCGTGGGCGGCGACATCCACGCAGGACAGACCGGCGCTGCGGTCCACACCGGCTTCGGCAAGGTCCAGGGTCGCATGGTCGCCGTCTACGCCCAGGACTTCTCCAACAAGGGAGGCACGCTGGGACGGGTGGAGGGGGACAAGATCATCGCCCTCTACGACACGGCCCTGCGCCTGCGCATCCCCGTGGTGGGCATGCTGGACTCCGGCGGAGCACGCATCCAGGAAGGTGTGGTCGCCCTGTCCCAGTACGGCCGCATCTTCCGCAAGTCCTGCCAGGCCAGCGGACTCATCCCGCAGATCTCCCTGATCCTGGGGCCCTGCGCGGGCGGCGCCGTCTACTCCCCGGCCCTCACCGACTTCATCATCATGACGCGCGAGCACTCCCACATGTTCGTCACCGGTCCTGACGTCGTGCGCGCCACCACCGGCGAGGAGGTCTCCTTCGAGGACCTGGGTGGCGCGGCCATGCACAACTTCCACTCCGGTGTCGCCCACTACCTGGCGGAGAGTGAGCCGGAAGCCATCGACTACGTCCGCTCCCTCCTGGACTACCTGCCCTCCAGCTGTGAGAGCCCCGCGCCGCGCTACGACTACGAGCCCAACCCCCAGGACCTCGCCGCCTCCCAGGTGGTGGGCGACCTGGTCCCGGTGTCCGCCAGGCGCCCCTATGACGTCGTGGAGGTCATCCAGCACCTGGTCGACCACGGTGAGTTCGTGGAGATCCAGCAGCTCTTCGCCCCCCGCATCGTCATCGGTTTCGCCTGCCTGGGTGGACGTTCGGTGGGCGTGGTCGCCAACCAGCCGATGGTGGACGCGGGCACCCTGGACGTGGACGCCTCCGAGAAGGCGGCGCGTTTCGTGCGCTTCTGTGACGCCTTCGGACTGCCCATCGTCACCCTGGTGGACGTCCCCGGCTACCGCCCCGGCACCCAGCAGGAACAGGCGGGCATCATCCGCCGTGGCGCGAAGCTGATCAGCGCCTACGCCAACGCCACCGTTCCCATGGTGACAGTCATCCTGCGCAAGGCCTATGGCGGCGCCTACATCGTCATGGGCTCGAAGTCCATCGGCGCAGACCTTGCCTTCGCCTGGCCCCACGCGGAGATCGCGGTGATGGGTGCCGAGGGCGCCGTCTCGATCATGCACCGCCGCGAGCTCGCCGCCGCGGAGGCCGAAGGTCGCGACGTCGAAGTCGAACGCGCCCGCCTGGTGGAGGCCTACCGCACCTCCAACGTCAATCCCGACCTGTCGGTGCGCACCGGTGAACTGGACGGGATCATCACCCCCTCCCACACCCGCGAGGTCCTCCTGGACTCCCTGGAGTTGCTGCGCAGCAAGAACCAGACCCACCCCCACGTCAAACGCCACGACAACGGGCCGCTGTGAGCGACCACCCCGCCTTCCACGTCCCAGAACCCCTGCAGAAACGAGCCGCTTCCATGACTTCCTCCCCCACCTTCCTCTCCGAGCTGGCACAGACCCCCTACGCGCTCCTCTTCGCCGGACAGGCCACCCCGTGGCGAGCCTGCCTGGACGAGGCAGCCACCGACGCCTCCCTGACCACCCCGCTGAGCGGGGCGCTGGAGGCGACCGACCGTCTGCTCTCCCCCGTGCGCATGGACCTGGCCACCCTGGGTGTGGCCTCCCTGGACCTGGATCTGTCGAGCGCCGGTGAGGAGTCCGCAGCACCCGCCCGTCGTAGTGCGGACACCGCCTCCGACGCCTCCCCCTCCCACTCCGTGCCCGGCATCCTGCTGGCCCAGTACGCCACTCTCATGTCCCTGGCCCTGGACGGACTGGACACTCGCAGCCACCCGCCCGTGGCGGTGGAGGGCCATTCCCAGGGCGTGCTGGGGGTGGAGCTGCAGCGTGTGTGGCAGCAGGGCGACACCGCCGGCATTGAGGCCGTCCTGGCGCTGGCGCGCCTGATCGGTGCGGCGACCTCGCGCGAGACTCGCCGCCTGGGGCTGCACTCCCGCGGAGAGGCCACAGCCATGGTCTCCGTGCGACGCCTGCCCGAGGAGATCCTTCGCTCCATCGTCGAGGGCCACGACGGACTGGGACACCCCGTGTCCATCGGCGTGCGCAATGACCGGCGCACCCACGTCCTGTCCGGCTACCCCGAGGACCTGACCCTGGTCGTCGCCGCCATCGAGAAGGTGGCCGCACGCGACAAGGCCGAGCATGCCGCGCACCGCCGCGGAGGCGCACCCCTGTCCCCGGTCTGTGAGTTCCTGCCCGTGGACGCTCCCTTCCACTCCGAACTCCTCGAAGGTGCGCTGGAGCAGACCCTGTCCTGGGCCACCACCTGCGGCATGGACCGGGAATGGGCCCGGGGCCTGGCCCGCGGTGTCCTCATCGACCATGTGGACTGGCCCGCCCAGGTCCGCGACGCCGTCTCCCAGGGGGCGCACTGGCTCATCGACGTCGGCCCCGGCGCCACCCTGACCCGCATGACCCGACTGGTCCTGGAGGGCAGCGGCGTGGGTGTGACCTCCGCGGGCACCCAGGAGGACCGCGATCGTCTGTCCACCCCCGGCTTCCGTCCCCCAGCCCCCTCA